>NZ_JBSRTQ010000004.1:0-78324 GCF_055129145.1 Albimonas sp.
GCTGCGCGCGGCGCTGGCCCGCGGGCCGATCCGGCGCGGGCTGGTGCTGGCCGCGATCCATGTCACCGCGCAGAAGACCGCGATGGGCATGATGGGGCCGTTCTTCATCGACCAGGGGTTTTCGCTGGCGCAGGTGGGTCTGCTGAACGGCGGCGGGGGCATCACGCTCGGCATCGCGGGCGCGGCGCTGGGCGGGCATCTGTCGCGCCGCCTCGGCATCCGCAAGGTGCTGGTGGGCGCGGCGGCGGCGCAGGCGGCGGTGCTTGGCCTCATCGGGCTGCACGCGGCGACCGGAGCGTTGCCGGCGCCGGCGCTGGTGGCGCTGGCGCTCTTCGGCGGGTCGGGGGTGATGGCGACCGGGTTCGTCGCGCTCTACGCCCAGTTCATGCGCTGGTCCGACCCCCGCCAGGCCGGCGTCGACTTCACCCTGTTCCAGAGCGCGGACGCCGCGGTGTCGATGATCACCGGCCTCGCCGCCGGGGCGCTCGCCGGGGCGCTGGGCTTCGCCGCCTTCTTCTGGATCGCGGCGCTGCTGGCGCTGGCCGCGATCCCGGCGCTGTTCTGGGCGACCCGGGCCGAGGCCTGATCTCCCAGGGCGCGACCAGGGCGGCGGGCGCGGGGATCAGGCGGTGTCGGGGGGGGCGGCGGCGAGGGCGTCGGGCCCGACCGCCGCGACCAGATCCTCGCGCCCCGCGGCCCAGCTTTCGCGGACCCGGCGGGCGATGTCGCGGATCATCGCCTCGTCCGGCTCGGCCGCCGGCACCGGGCGGACCGGGTCGTTGTGGAAGAGGTAGAGCCGCGAGGCGAACTGGTCGAAGGGCAGCGAGGCCTCGCCATGCCGTTCGCCCGCGCCCTCGGTCGACACCACCACGCCTGCGCCCCAGTCCTGGCCGCTGTCGTTGTTGGGATTATAGAAATAGACGCGCATCACGCCGGCCTGATCGCGCGCCATGCGCAGGATGGCGATGGCGTGCCAGCCGATGAAGCGACCGGTGGCGTCGGTGACCCCGATGCCGGCGGGTTGCGGATGGATCACCGGCTCGTCGCCGTTGAAATCCGGATGGTAGGCCGCGTGGAAGCGGCGGATGAACCCCTCGAGATCCGCGAGCTTGCCGGTCGGCACGTCCACCGCCACGGCGCAATCGCGTCCGACCCACCAGCCATGGAATTCGGGGTTGATCCACACATGCGGATCGTCGCCGCGATCCGAGCAGAGCCGACCCATCGCCGCGTAGATCCGGTCGAGATGCGTGACCAGCGCCACCGACACCGGATCGGCGTCCAGAGGCGTGAACGCGGCGAGGCCGGCCGGAAGCTCGGCCGAGGACAAGGGTTTGCCTTCGAAATGCATCTGCACGGTGTCGTAGCGCGCGGCCTGCGCGATCAGGTGCAGCAGGTAGTCGGGGTCGTTGAGCCCCCACATGGCGATGGCGCGGGCGGACTGGCAGGTCGGGTTCGCGCCCTGGCCGACGCCGAGCGGCTGGCCGAGCACCTGCAGCGTGCCGGCCAGCAGCAGCGCGTTGGGCGGCGCCGACGGCCCGAAGGCCGCGGTCAGCCGGGCCGCCGTCGCCTCCGACAGGGTCAGCGCCACCTGGCGGCGCAGCGCGGGGGGAACGGGCGGGTGATGCAGCACGCCGCGTTCGAGCATGTTGGCGAGGCCGAGCACCGCCTGCGGCGTCTCCAGCCGCACCGCGACGCGGATCAGGTCCTTGGCCAGCGCCCGGTGACGCCGCCAGCAGTCGAGCCCGACGCTGGTCAGTCCCAGCGCCTCGGGCGCGAGCGTGGCGCGGTCGGCCTCCAGCGTCCAGCTCAGGAAGGCGACGTGGTAGTCGGAGACGAGCCCGGTGTCGTGCATTGCCCGCGCGAGGCCGCCCGCCTCCTGCAGCAGCGCCGCCTCGTCCATCGCCGCCAGCCGCTCGCGGTAAAGCGGCAGGCCCGGATCGTCGGCGCAGGTGCGGGTCGGGCCGAAGAGGGCCGAGACCAGACGGTCGGCGCCGAGGCGCCCGTCGCCCAGCTCCGAGCCGCGTTCGGCCATGGTCACCGCGATCTGGGCGATCATGTCCTTGACCGCGTTCACCTGAAGCGGGCGCTGGGCGAGGATGCGCCAGATCTCGGCGACCAGCACGCCCAGCACGTCATGAAAGCCGATCCGCTCCGCCATATGACGGAAAAGCTCGCGCAGCGCAGGTTCCAGCGGCCGGTCGCGCAGCGCCTCGTCCGGCGCGCCGAACAGGCGCTTGAGGTTGAGCGCCAGCACCTGGGTCAGGTGGTGGCGGGCCGCGTCGGCGTGCAGATGGGGATGGGTTCCCGCTCCGGTGGCGACCGCCAGCAGGCGCAGGAGGCTCACCGCCTCCAGCGTCACCGTGGCGGGCGGGGCGGCGTCGAGCGTGGCGGCGGCGAGCTGCGGCGACAGCGATTGCGGCGCATCCCAGTCGGATCCCGCGAAGATCCCGGCGGCGTCGAGCCGCGGGGCCAGCCGCTCCAGCGCTTCCACGCCGCCGGGGGCCGCCAGCAGCCGCCGCGCCACGTCGAGCACCTGCGGCTGGATCCGCGCCTTTCCAAAGCTGCGCTCGGCCTCCAGCCGCTCGGTCGCGGCCAGAAGCGTCGCGGTCAGGCGGGAGGCGGCGGGGTCTTCGCCCGCCGTCGACGTCGTCGCCGGATCGTCCTGGTCCTTGCCGAAGGTCATGCGCGTGCCGGGCCCCTACACATAGAAATCAAGCTCTTCCTGCGCCTTCAACAGGTCCCGCAGACGATGCGGATCCTCGCCGAAGAAGTAAACCAGCCCCCAATGGGTGCCGAAGGCGGTGCGCTTGGTCACCTTCTCCTGCATCGGCGGGGCGAGTTCGTGGAACTCGAAATAGGGGTGGTTCGCGGTCTCCTCGGGCACCTGAAGCTCGCTGACCACGCGGCGGCGGGGATAGGCGCCGAAGCAGCCGGCGTGACCCTTGGCGCCGGTCACCTCCTCGGGGAACATGGCGTCGAGCTCCTCCTGCCTGGTCTTGGGGTCGAAGCAGGCGACGATGCCCTGATAGCCGTTGAAGCCATAGGCGCGCTCGATCAGCTCCAGCGCGTTGAAACCGGGCGGACGGTAGGCGACCTCGCCGAAATACATGGTGCCGTCGGAGGTCACGAAATACTCGGGGTGGATGAAGCCGAACTCGATGTCGAAGGCCTCGATCAGCTTCTCGATCTGCTCGGTGATCTTGCCGCGCCAGCTTTCCAGCTCCGGCGTGGCCGGCACGAACACCGAATAGCCCAGCGTCACGTATTCGGAGATGTTCAGGAACTGGATCTTGCCGTTGAAGATCCACGCCTCGACCGCGAATTCCCAGCCGTCGAGATGGCTTTCCAGCAAAGCGGGGAATTCGTCGGTGGAGATCGACTCCACGTCCTCCACCGTGCGGATGGTGCGGTGACCGAGGCAGCCGGCCTTGTCGAAGGCCTTGAAATGGATCGGATCATTGACGTCGCCGTCGAGCTTCAGCAGCGTCTGGTTCACCCGCTTGAGGAAGCGGATCACGTCGGCGTGGTTGTCGGCCTCCTCGAAGATGCCGACCCGGATGCCGGCGAGCTGGGCGCGGCGCTTCATCAGCGACTTGTCGCGGAAGAGCATCGACTGGCCGAGCAGGCGCGGGTTGCCCAGCAGCACCGAGTTGATGGCGCCGGCCCATTCCACCGTCTCCTCGAACATCGGGATGGCGACGTCGCAGCCCTCGTCCTTGAGGATCTGGGCGATCTCGTGCGAGCGCTCGTTGAGCCGGTCGAAATCCCACTTGATGTAGGGGATGTCATGGGCCTTGGCGTATTCCTCCGCCCACCACGGCGCCACGACCACATAGCGGCGGTCGAAACGGTCGATGGCGGCGATGGCGTTCAGGCTCCAGCCGAGAATGGCGACATAGCCTTTGTCGGGGTTGTTCTCCATGACGAGGACTCCCAGTGAAATTTCATGGCGCGCGGTCGCTTCCGGCCAGCTGGGGGACGGAGGACGCGCGATGTCGGCCCGTTCGCTCCGGGGGGACGGAGCGGTCAGGATGGCCCGCGCAAGCGGACGCACGACGCGAAGTGTGATGGGGGTTAACTAGGGCATTCGGGGGCGGTTGCAAACCGAAGGCCCGGCGCGGCGGGGATCGGCGGGCGAAATCGCGGGTCGCGGCGACCGCATCCGGCGCGGCCCTGCCGCCGGTTCCCGACCCTCGCGCCACGCGGAAGGCGCGGCGCGGGTGACCTCCGGCCCGCTCGGGCCGGAGGTTGTGGTTCTATCCGGTCGGGCGGATCAGCCGATCAGCGTTTCCATCCGGATCGGGAACTTGCGGGGCCGCACGCCGGTCGCGTGCGCCACCGCGTTCGCCACCGCGGCCGCCGCTCCGGTGATCGCGAGCTCGCCCACGCCCTTCACGCCCAGCAGGTTCACATGCGGATCGGTCTCGTCGACGGTCAGCACGGTCATCTGCGGAATGTCGGCATGGACCGGCACATGGTAGCCGGCGAGATCGGCGTTCATGACCCGCCCCGTCACCGGGTCATGCGTCGCCTCCTCATGCAGCGCGAAGCCCACGCCCCAGATCATCCCGCCCTCGAGCTGGCTGCGCGCCAGCGCCGGGTTGATGATCCGGCCTGCGGCGAAGACCCCGACCATGCGCGTCACCCGCACCTGGCCCAGATCCGGGTCCACCGCCGTCTCGGCGAAGACCGCGCCGTGGGAGAAGAAGGCGTGCTGTTCGCCGGCCGAGGCCGGGCGGCTCGCCGAGCCCTCGCCCACCAGCGTGACCTGACCGGAGCGGGCGAGGATGTCGGCGTAGCTTTCCGACCGGCTCTCGTCGTCGCGCCGGTGCAGGCGGCCGTCACGGGCGGTCACGCCGGAGTTGCCGGCGCCGAAAAGCGGCGAGTCCGGATCCTCGGTCGCGATCTCCGTCAGCCTGGCGATGGCGTCGACCCCAGCCGAATGCAGCGCCGAGCCCGCGGTGGCCGTGTGCCCCGATCCGCCCGCGATGCCGGCATCCGGCAGGTCCGAGGACCCCGACCGGAACTCCACCTGGTCGATGCTCAGCCCCAATCCGTCCGCCGCGATCTGGGCGAGCGCGGTCCACGCGCCCTGACCCATGTCGACGCCCGAGGTCTCGACCATCGCCGTGCCGTCGGCGCGCAATGTGGCGCGGGCCGCGGCGGCGAAGAAGGTGGCGGGGAACTGCGCGATCCCCAGCCCCCAACCCAGCAGCCGCCCTTGCGGGTCGCGCATCGCGCGCGGCGCCATCGGGCGGCCCGCCCAGCCGAACCGCTCCGCCCCCAGCGCCAGGCATTCGCGCAGGGCCTTGGAGGAATAGGGCAGCCCGGTCATCGGGTGGGTTTCGGCGTAGTTGCGCAGGCGGAAGTCCAGCGGATCGATGCCGGCCGCGTGCGCCGCCTCGTCCATCGCGCATTCCAGCGCGGTCAGCCCCGGCGCCTCGCCAGGCGCGCGCATCGGGGCGGGCGTGCCCATGTCGTTGCGCACCGCCCTGTGAGAGACCGAGATCGCCGGGGCCGCGTAGAGATGCAGGGACGCGTTGGCGGCGGGCTCGATGAACTCGTCGAAGCGGGAGGTGGCGGAGATCGCCTTGTGCTCCAGCGCCGTCAGCCGTCCGTCGGCGTCGACGCCGAGCCGCAGGTCCTGGCGCGTGGCGCCGCGATGGCCGACCGGGCCGAACATCTGCTCGCGCCGGATCGCCAGCTTCACCGGCCGCCCCAGCTTGCGCGCCGCCAGCACCGCCAGCAGCTGCGGGCCGTTGACGATGGCCTTGGACCCGAAACCGCCGCCGAGATAGGGCGTGCGGATCAGGATGTTCTCGGGCGGAATGCCCAGGAACGCCGCATACATCGGTCGCGACATCACCGGGGCCTGATTGGGCATGTCGAGCACAAGCCGGTCCCCGTCCCACACGGCCACCACCGCATGCGGCTCCATGGCGTTGTGATACTGGGGGGGCGTCTCGTAGCGCACATCGGTGACCTGGGCCGCGGCGGAAAGCCCGGCCTCCACGTCGCCCTTCGAGGCGGCGGGCGAGGCGCCGATGCCGACCGCCTCGGGCGTGTAGGGCGCTTCCGCGTCGAAGCCGAAGACGGGGGGCTCGGCCTCATAGCGCGGCGCCAGCAGGCGCGCGCCCTCGGTCGCGGCCTCCAGCGTTTCGGCCACCACCATCGCGATCGGCTGGCCGGCGAAGCGGACCCGGTCGTTCTGCAGGGCGTCGAAGCGGAAGGCGAAGCCGTGGAACTTGTTCTCGGGATCCATCGCCAGCTTCGGCGGGTCGGCGGGCGTCATCACCTCGACCACGCCGGGATGGGCGCGGGCGGCCTCCACGTCGAGGAAGGCCACCCGCCCCCGCGCGATCGCGGCCCCGGCATAGACCGCGTAGAGCGTCCCGGCGGGGGTGTTGTCGGCGGCGAAGGCGGCGGCGCCGGTGACCTTGTCATGGCCGTCGCGACGGGTGAGCGGCTGCCCGGAATTCGAGCCGAAGCGCGCATGTTCGGGTGTGGGGATCGCGTCAGACATAAGCGGGCGCTCCATGGTCGGCATCCAGCGGCGAGGCGGGCAGGGCGGGCATCCGCGCCGGCGTCCCCATCGCGGCGAGGGCGAGCGCGCGGGCGACGACGCGGCGCGCGAGCTCGATCTTGAAGACGTTGTCGCCGGAGGGGCTCGCCCCTTCCAGCGCCGCGGCGGCGGCGGCGGCGAAGGCCTCGGCCCCGGGGGAGGCGCCTTCCAGCGCCGCCTCGGCGGACCGCGCCCGCCAGGGCTTGTGCGCGACCCCTCCAAGGGCGATCCGGGCGCGAACGATGCGCCCGCCCTCCATCTCCAGCGCCGCGGCGGCGGAGACGAGGGCGAAGGCGTAGGAGGTGCGCTCGCGCAGCTTCACATAGCGGGCATGGCCGGAGGCGCCGGCGGCGGACGCCGGAAGGATCACCGCGGTGATCAGCTCGCCTCTGGCCAGCGCCGGGACCGCCTCGGCAGCGCCCTCGGGCAGGGAGAAGAAGTCGATCAGCGGGACCATGCGCAGCCCCGACGGCCCCGCGATCTCGACCGTCGCGTCCAGCGCCGCCAGCGGCGCCGCGAAATCCGACGGGTGGACCGACACGCAATCCGCGGTCCAGCCGAGCACCGCATGTTCGCGCGCCTCGCCCTTCAGCCCGTCCAGAAGCGCCACGCGCGGGCGCTGCAGGATGTTGCCGCCGACCGTCGCCATGTTGCGCAGCTGGGCCGAGGCGCCCGACAGCAGCGCCTCGGCCACCATCGGATAGAGCGCCAGGATCTCGGGGGCCCGGGCGAGGTCGGAATTGCGGACCATCGCGCCGATGCGCAGGTCGCCGTCGGCGGTCTCCTCGATCCGGTCGAGACCGGGCAGGCGGGTCACGTCGATCAGGGTGGCGGGGGTGGCGACGCCGACCTTCATCAGGTCCAGCAGATTGGTGCCGCCGGCCAGATAGGCCGCGTCAGGGGCGGCGCCGGCCGCCAGCGCCTCGTCGAGCGTTGCGGGACGGAGATAGTCGAACCGGTTCATGCCGCCTGCTCCTTCTGGGCCGCCATGCGGGTCCGCGCGTCCAGCACCGCCTCGATGATCCCGCGATGCGCGCCGCAGCGGCAGATGTTGCCGCTCATCGCCTCGCGGATCCGCTCGGGGTCGTCGGCCTCGCCCTCGGCGATCATCGCGACGGCGGACATGATCTGGCCGGGGGTGCAGTAGCCGCATTGCAGGCCGTCATGTTCGATGAAGGCGGCCTGCATCGGGTGCAGCTCGCCGTTCTTCGCGAGGCCCTCGATGGTGGTCACTTCGGCCCCGTCCAGCGTGACGGCGAGGCTCATGCAGGCGTTCACCCGGCGGCCGTCGACGATGACGGTGCAGGCGCCGCACTGGCCGCGGTCGCAGCCCTTCTTGGTTCCGGTCAGGTCCAGCCGCTCGCGCAGCAGGTCGAGCAAGGTGACGCGCGGATCGTCGAGCGCGAGGCTGCGCGTCTCGCCGTTGACGGAGATGTTGACGGTGTGGGTCATGGGAGCTCCCGTGGATCTCGAGGCGATTTGCATCGACCTCTGGGCGGGCTTGTGCGACGGATCGAAGAGGTCGGGCGCGGGGGCGCAGAGTGCGTTTCGCGCGGAATTCCGGCATGGGGTGGACGGATGCGGCCTTCGGACGAGAGGCGCCGCGGGCCATGTCTGGAAATATGCGGAGCACCCCTCCGTTTTTCAAGGGCGATGCTGAAGATGGGCGAAGGAAACGGCCGGGCGGGCGCGGAGACCGCGAAAAGCCGGGCGTCGGCCGGCCGGCCCGCGCGCAAGCCGCGCGCCGATTCCCTGCGCAACCGAGAAAAGCTTCTGGCCGCCGCCGGCGCCGTCTTCGCCGAGGGCGGGCCGGACGCGAGCCTCGAGGCGGTCGCGCGCAAGGCCGGCGTCGGCATCGGCACGCTCTACCGCCATTTCCCGACGCGCGAGGCGCTGTTCCTGGCCGTCTACCGGCGCGAGGCGGCGGAGCTGGCGCGGCTGTCGGACGATCTCGCCCGGCTCAACGATCCGGTGGAGGCGCTGCGGCGCTGGCTGCATGCGGCGGTGCGGATGGTGGCGACCAAGCGGGGGATGGCGGCGGTGCTGTCGCCGGCGCTGGATGCGGAGGATCCGGCTTTCGCCGAGGTGAAGATCCGGCTGCACGACGCGGTCGGCGCGCTGGTGGATCGCGGGGCCGGGGGCGGGGCGCTGCGCGCCGACGTCTCGGCCGCCGACGTGATGCGGGCGCTGTTCGCCTTCTGCTATGCGCCGGGCCCGGCGGAGGATTGGCAGGCGGCGGCGTTGCGGCTGCTCGACGTCTTCGTGGATGGATTGCGCGCGCCGACCGAGGGGTGAGGTGCGCGCCGCGCGGGTCGGGGGCGCAGGTTCGGCCAGGGTCGTGCCGGGGTCGGGACGCCTCTCGCCGGGCTGGTCCCGGGCGCGTGAGATCGGGTCCAGGGTGCGACAGCCCGCCACATAAAGCCTTGACGCCACGTCCTTCGCTTGGTCAGGATGCGGTCGATCGGCCCGGGGGAGATCCTCGGGGCGCGGAGCCAGGGCGCGCGCCAATGACGTGCCCGGCCAATGGGAGGAAAAGCCGACATGACCCGAAGCAACGCCCCGAATCCGTCTTTCAAGCCGACCCGGCGCCAGCTTCTGGCGACGGCCGGCGCGGCGACGGCGGTCTCCGCGCTCGGCGCGCCGTTCGTGGCCCGCGGCGCCGGCGCCAGGATCCGCGTGGGCATGCCCACCATCCTGTCGGGCCGGGTCGCCATCCTCGGCACCTCCAGCCGCGACGCCGCCACGCTCGCTGTCAACCGGATCAACGGCGCCGGCGGCTTCGGCGGCCGCGAGGTCGAGCTGGTGGTGCGCGACTCCAAGGGCCAGCCCGACGAGGCCGCCCGCGTCACCCGCGATCTGGTCAACACCGAGGGCTGCGAGATCATCATCGACGCCGAGGCGTCGTCGGGCGCCTTCGCGGTGCATGAGGTCGTGGGCGATCTCGGCGTGCTCTGCCTGCACACCTGTTCGGAGACCTCGTCGCTGACCGCCGACCCCAAGCTGCGCCGGCCGACCGCCTTCCGCGCCGCCCGTCAGGGGATCCATGACGCGGTGGCGGGGGGCAAATACGCCGCCGACATCGCGAAAAAGAACAACCTGATGAAGTGGATGACCTGTTCGCCGGATTACGCCTACGGCCGGGACAACACCTCGCAGTTCGTCGAATACCTCAAGATCTTCGCGCCCGACGTCGAAGTGGTCAACGAGGCCTGGCCGAAACTGTTCGAGCCCGACTACACCGCCTACGTCACCCGCGTCCTCCAGGTGCAGCCCGACGCCATCTATTCGGCGCTCTGGGGCGGGGACCTGGTGTCGTTCCTCGAGCAGGCCAACCTCTACCAGATCTTCGCCGGCAAGCTGCAGTGGTTCTCCGGCGGGCTCGCCGATCCGCCGATCGTCAACGCGCTCAAGCAGCTGCCCGCCGGCCTGCATTCGGTGTTCCGCTACGACCCGGATTACCCGGACACGGACGCCAACAAGGCGTTCCACAAGGGTTTCACGGACATCTCCGAGACGGAGCCGACCAACTGGGCCTGGCAGACCTACACAGCCGTCCAGTTCATCGACCAGGCGCTGAAGGCGACCGGCGGCAAGACCGACGGCATGGCGCTGGCCGACGAGATCAAGGGCGCCTCGGTCGAGAGCCCGTTCACCGAGACCGGCGAGATCACCATGCGCGCGGACGACCACACCATCATCGGCTATCCGGTGGCGTGGGGGCAGTCGCGGCCCCAGCCCAAGGGGTTCGAGAACTGGGTGCGCGGCGACTGGGACGAGATCCTGAGCATGGAGCAGGAATGGAAGAAGCGGCAGGGCTACGCCTGACCTGAACGCTCGCCGGACCCCCGCCCGGGGCCGGCGCTTCCCCAACGCCGTCCGCCCCGGCCGTCAACGTCGGGGCGGGTCGGCCACTTCGTCCCTTGTCGGAAAGAATTCATGGACCTCGACGCGCTGTTCGGCTGTCTCTCCGTGCCCGCCTGCGCGGTCACCCAGGTGTCGACGGGGCTGATCATCGGGATGCTTCTGTTCCTGGTCGCCTCGGGCCTGTCGCTGATCTTCGGCGTTCTGGGCGTGATAAATTTCGCCCATGGCGCCTTCTACATGCTGGGCGCCTATTTCGCGATGGCCGCCTATCAGCTGACCGGGAACTTCGTCGCGGCGCTCGCCGCCGGCGCGGTCGGCATGGCGATCTTCGGCGCGGCGTTCGAGCGATTGTTCGTCAGCCGCATCTACGGGCGCGACGTGCTGATGCAGCTCTTGCTCTGCTACGCCTTCGTGCTGATCCTCGACGACATGGTGAAGATCATCTGGGGCGCGGAATACCGGATGATGGGCATGCCGCAGAGTTTCGCCGTGCCGCCGATGTTCATCGCGGGCGGGCCGGTGCCGCCCTATTACCTCTTCATGATCGGCATGTCGGTGGCGGTGGGCGGGCTCCTGTGGCTCGGCATCGCGCGCACCCGGTTCGGCAAGCTGGTGCGCGCCGCCGCGCATAACCCGCAGATGGTCGGCGCGCTGGGGGTGAACACCTCGCTCCTTTACGCCTCGGTCTTCGGGATCGGGTCGCTGCTGGCGGGGCTGGCCGGCGCGCTGGCGGCGCCGGTGCGCTCTCTGACGCCGGGCATGGGGCTTTCCATCCTGATCGAGAGCTTCATCGTCACCGTCATCGGGGGCATGGGCTCCATCGTCGGGGCCTTCGTCGCCTCGCTGCTGATCGGGCTGACGCGGTCCTTCGGGTCGCTCGGCTTTCCGCTCTTCGTCGACGGGGCGATGTTCGTGATGATGGGGCTGGTGCTGATCCTGCGGCCCTCCGGCCTGTTCGGACGGCAGGTATGAGCATGGGAAGCGGTCTTCTCCGCGATCTGGCCTTCGGCGCCGCCGCGCTCGTGTTCCTGCTGCTGATCCCCGCTTTCGGCGGCGGGGCCGGGCTGAACGATTTCATCATCTACGTCGCGGCCTACGGCTTGCTCGCGTTGTCGCTGAACCTGCTGACCGGCTACACCGGCCTCGTCAGCTTCGGGCACGCGGCCTATTTCGCCTCCGGCGCCTATTCCTTCGGGCTGCTGATGCAGTCGGGCGCGGTCTCGATCCCGCTCGCCTTCGTGCTTTCCGTCGGCTTCACGGCGCTGATGGCGCTGGTGATCGGGGCGATCTGCGTGCGGTTGAAGGAGATCTACTTCGCCTTCCTCACGCTCGCCTTCCAGATGATGTTCCATTCCATCATCCTGACCTGGGTGTCGCTGACCGGGGGCGATCAGGGCCTGATGGGCGGCATTCCGCGCCCCGCCTTCTGGGGGATCGACCTGTCGGGGCCCGAGACCTTCTACGCCTTCTGCATGGTGGTCTTCGTGATCTGCGCGCTGATCCTGCGCCAGATCGTGCAAAGCCCCTTCGGCCATACGCTGCGCATGATCCGCGACAACCCGCAGCGCGCGGTTTTCTTGGGTGTGAACACCTATTGGGCCAAGCTGCTGGCCTTCGTGCTGGCGGGGTCCATCGCGTCGGTCGGTGGCATCCTGCTGGCGCTCTTCGCCTCGGGCGCCTATCCGGAATTCGCCTACTGGACCATGTCGGGGCAGGCGATCTTCATGATCATGCTGGGCGGCAGCCGGGTGTTTCTGGGGCCCCTGCTCGGGGCGGCGCTGCTGCAAGGCCTCAACCACTACATCACCGGCGTGACCGAGCATCACGGCCTGGTGCTGGGCGTCGTCATCGTCGTCGCCGTGCTCGGCCTGCGCCGGGGGCTCGCGGATTTCGCGCTCGACTGGGTTCAGGCGCGGCGCGAGCGGCAGGGCGCGCGGGCGCCCGAGGCGCACGCGGTTTCGGGAGAGAAAGCATGACCGATTTCCAGGGCCGCGTCGTGGTCGTCACCGGGGGGGCGAGCGGCATCGGCGCCGCCTGCTGCACGCTTCTGGCGGCGCAAGGCGCCCGCGTCGCCGTGGTCGACGTGAACCTGCCCGGGGCGGAGGCGGTGGCGGCGGGCCTTCCCGGCGCCGGCCATCTCGCCGCCTATCTCGACGTGCGCGACGCCGACGCGGTGGAGGCGCTGGCCGCGCGGCTGGACGCCGAGATGGGCCCGGCCGCCGCCCTCGTAACCTCCGCCGGGGTGATCCAGGTCCCCCAGTCGCCCGAGGCGCTGACCATGGCCGAATGGGACCGGGTGGTGGATGTCGATCAGCGCGGGGTCTGGGTCTGCTGCGTCGCCTGGGGACGGCGGATGGCGGTGCATGGGGCGGGGGCGATCGTGAACATCGCGTCCGTCGCCGGCATGCGCTCGATGCCTCTCCACGCCTATTCCCCCGCGAAAGCCGCGGTGATCTCGATGACCGAATGCCTCGCCACCGAATGGGGGCGGTCGGGCGTGCGGGTCAATGCGGTGTCGCCCGGCTACACCCTGACCCCGGCGCTGGCGGACGCCATCGACAAGGGCGAGCGGGACGTCTCGCTGATCGAGAACGTGACCCCCTTGGGTCGCCTCGTGCGCCCGGACGAGATCGCCTCCGCGGTGGCGTTCCTCTGCTCCGACGCGGCCTCCGCCATCAGCGGAATCACCCTTCCGGTGGATGGCGGCTGGCTGGCCGGCCCGTCCTGGCGCACCTACGGGGCGATCCCGGCCGCGCGGGGCAACTGATGCTGAACATCGAAGATCTCGCCAAGTCCTTCGGCGGCGTGGAGGCGATGCGCGGCGTCACGCTGGATTTTCCGCCCAGTTCGCTCACCGCGATCATCGGGCCGAACGGGGCCGGCAAGACCACGTTCTTCAACCTGATCTCCGGCCATATCCGCGCCGACCGGGGCCGCGTGGTGCTCAACGGCGAGGACGTGATGGGCCGCTCCAGCCTCGAGATCGTCCATCGCGGCATGGCCCGCGCCTTCCAGGTGGCCAGCATCTTCCCCGACATGACCATGGAGGAGAGCCTGATCGCCGCCGTCGCCGCCCGGCGCGGCGAGCTCTTCACCCTCTTCCGCCGCGCCCCCCTGCCGGCGGCGCGCGACCGGGCGCGCGAGATCCTCGATACGCTGGGCCTGAGCGCCCGTGCCGGGGCGCTGTCGCGAAATCTCTCGCATGGCGAGCAGAAGCTGCTCGACATCGGGCTGGCGCTCGCCGTCGACCCCAAAGTCCTGCTGCTCGACGAGCCCACGGCGGGGATGGGGGCGGAGGAGCGCTGGCGGATGATCGAGAAGGTGCATGCGTTGTGGGAGGGTTCGGACCTCACCATGATCTTCATCGAGCATGACATGGACATCGTTTTCCAGATCGCCCAGCAGATCAACGTGTTGAGCTACGGCAAAGTGCTGGCAAGGGGCGCGCCCGAGGAGATCAAGCGCAACCAGGACGTCATCGACGCCTATCTGGGCAAAGACCATCACCACGCGGTGGCGGAGGACGCGCGATGACCCTGGTGGAACCCCACGCCGAGACCAGAACCGTCCGCCCGCTGCTCGAAGTCGAGGCGCTCGACGTCTATTACGGCGCGAGCCAGGTGCTGTTCGGCCTCGGCCTGTCGGTGGGCGAGGGGGAGACGGTGGCGCTGCTCGGCCGCAACGGCGCGGGGAAATCGACCACGTTCAAGGCCATCGCCGGGCTGGCGCCGCCGCGCCGCGGCTCGGTGCGGCTGGCCGGGCGGGATTTGGCCGGCGTCGCCACCCATCGCATCGCGCGGGCCGGCATCGGCTACGTCCCCGAGGACCGGCAGGTGTTCCCGGAGCATTCGGTCGAAGACAACCTCACCATCGGCGCCAAGGCCGGGCCCAAAGGCGCCCGCGACTGGACGTTGGAGCGGATCTACGAGGTCTTCCCGATCCTCGCCGGCATGAAGACCCGCATGGCCGGGCGGCTGTCGGGCGGCGAGCAGCAGATGCTGACCATCGCCCGCACCCTGATGGGCAATCCCGACCTGGTGTTGCTGGACGAACCCTCCGAAGGCCTGGCCCCGATCATCGTGGTGGAGATCGCCCGCCTGATCGGAACCCTGCGCGAGATGGGCGTGACCATCCTGATGGCCGAGCAGAACATGCATTTCTGCCTCGACGTCGCCACCCATGCGGCGGTGATCGACAAGGGCGTGGTGGTCTATCGCGACACCATCGACGGCCTGCGCGCCAACCGCGAGATCACCGACCGTTATCTTTCGATCTGATCGTTCCGGAGCCCCCGATGAAGCTCGATCCCGACGCCGCAAATGTGCTGGAGGCGCTCGCCGCCCGGCCCCCGCTCGACAGCATGCCCGTGCCCGAGGCGCGCGCCGCCTACGCCGCCGGGCGGGCGGCCACCGCGGGCGCGCCGACCCCGGTGGAGATCGTGCGCGATCTTTCGCTGCCCGGCCCCGCCGGTCCGATCCCCGCGCGCCTTTACCGCCCCGCGCCGGAAAGCGCCGGGCCGCTGCCGGCGCTGGTGTTTTATCATGGCGGGGGATGGGTGATCGGCGGGCTCGATTCGCATGACGGGCTCTGCCGCCGGCTCGCGGCAGGGTCCGGCTGCGCGGTGATCGCCATCGACTACCGGATGGGGCCGGAGCATCGGTTTCCCGCCGCGGTGGAGGATGCGGAGGCCGCGCTCCGCGCCGTCCATGACGGGGCGGCGGGCCTGGGCGTGGACCCGGACCGGCTGGCGGTGGGAGGCGACAGCGCGGGCGGAAACCTCGCGGCGGTGGCGGCCCTAATCGCGCGCGATGCGGGCGGGCCGGCCCTGCGCTGGCAGATGCTGATCTACCCCGCCACGGATTTCGCGATGGACACGCCCTCCCACGCCGAATTCGCCGAGGGGCATTTCCTGACCGCGTCCCTCCAGCGCTGGTTCCACGCCCATTATCTCGACGATGCGCAAAAAGCCGACTGGCGCGCCTCCCCGCTCAAGGCGGAAACCCTCGCGGGCCTCCCCCCGGCCTTCGTGCTGACCGCGAGCCACGACCCCCTGCGCGACGAGGGCGAGGCCTATGCCGCGCGTCTGGTCGAGGCCGGGGTGCGCGTGGCGGTCTGGCGCGCCCCCGGCCAGATCCACGGGTTTCTGCCGCTCGACGCGGTGATCGCCGCCGCGCCGAAGGCCGCGGCGCTGCTCGCCCGCCACCTGCGGATGGAACTCGTCGACTGAGGGCCCGCCCTCAGCATCCCAGCGCCATGCCGTCCTTGCGGGGGTCGGAGCCGCCGATGAGGGCGCCGGTGTCGGGGTCGACCCAGATCGCCTGACCGCCGCCATGGGGGGAGCGGGCGGGGGCGAGGACATGGCCCACCGCCTCCAGCGCCGGGCCGACCTCGGGCGCGAAAGTGGGCTCGATCTGCAGGGTCCCGTCGGTGGCGAAGCTGCGCGGGGCCGACAGCGCCTCCTGCACATCCATGCCGCGGTCGACGATATGGGTGACGACCGCCGTATGGCCGACCGGCTGGTAGTGGCCGCCCATCACCCCGAAGGGCATCGCGCAATCCTCGCCCCGGCAGGCCATCGCCGGGATGATGGTGTGCATCGGGCGCTTGCCGGGCGCGATCTGGTTGGGGTGCTCGTGCAGGCGGAAGGAGGAGCCGCGGTTCTGCAGCAGCACCCCGGACTCCCGGGCCGATATGCCGGTCCCGAAGCCCTCGAACAACGAGTTGATCAGCGACAGCGCGTTGCGGTCCTTGTCGACGACGCAGAGGTAGGTGGTGTCGCGATGCTCGATATCGGGCAGCGGGCCGAAGGGGCCGGCGCGGTGGGGGTCGATTTCGGCGCGCACCGCCTCGGCTTCGGCGTCCGACAGCATCACCGGGGCCGCGTCGGGGGCGAAGGCGGGGTCGGCGACCAGCGCGTCGCGGCGGCGGAACGCGGCCTTGGTCGCTTCGGCGAGGATGTGGATCCGCTGGGCCTCGGGCATCTCGGCCGAGAGGTCGAAGCCCTTCAGCGCGTTGAGCATCAGCAGCGCGGTGACGCCCTGGCCGTTGGGCGGGATCTCGCACACGCGGAGCCCCTTGTAGTCGGTGGAGATCACCTCGACGTAATCGCAGGCGGCGGCGGCGAAGTCGTCGAGCTCATGCAGGCCGCCGAGCTCCTTCATCCGCGCCACGATATCCTCGGCCACCGGGCCTTCGTAGAAACCGGCGCGGCCGTGCTCGGCGATGCGCCTCAGGGTGGCGGCGAGCCGGGGCTGGGCATGCTTTTCGCCGGCCCGGGGCGCGCGGCCGTCGATCAGGAGGGTTCTGGACGACACCTCGTCGCGCGCCAGCCGCGGGGCCAGCAGGCGCCAGTCGCGGGCGATGCGATCATGGACGAGGTAGCCGTTTTCGGCGGCGTCGATGGCCGGTTGCAGGATCCGCGCCCAGGGCAGCTTTCCGTGGTCGGAATGCAGGCGGAACCAGGCGTCGATGGCGCCGGGGATGGTGACGGCATGGGGATCCTCGATGCGGATCTCCGTGATCCCGCGGTCCTGATACCAGCCGAGCGTCGCCTTGCCGGGCGCGCGGCCGGAGCCGTTCAGGCCGATGGGGTTGCGGCCCTTGGGCGCGTAGATCGCGAAACAGTCGCCGCCGATGCCGGTGGCGTGGGGCTCGATCACGCAGAGCAGCGCAAGGGCGGCGAGCCCGGCGTCGACCGCGTTCCCCCCCTCGCGCAGAATGTCGAGCGCGAGCAGCGTCGCCTGCGGATGGGCGGTGGCGGCCATGCCGTTCTCGGCGCGGGCGGCCGAGCGGCCGGCGTGGAAATCTCGCATGGGGAGGGCTCCGGGTAGAGTTCAGGAGGATCGGGGATCGAACGCGTCGCGCAGTCCGTCGCCCAGAAGGTTGAAGCCCAGCACCACCACATAGATGGCGATGCCCGGCCAGATCGCCATCCACGGCGCGATCTCGATGAAATCCCGCGCGACGTTGAGCATCGAGCCCCAGGACGGCGCAGGGGGTTGCTGGCCGAGGCCGAGGAACGACAGCGACGCCTCGGCGATGATCGCGGTGGCGGTGGCGAGGGTCGCCTGCACCAGCACCGGGTTCATGGCGTTGGGCAGGATGTGGACCAGCAGCAGCCGGCGGTCGCGGACGCCGACGGACCGGGCGTTGTCCACATAATCCTCGGCCGCGACCTGCATGGTCTGGGCGCGCATCAGGCGACAGAACATCGGGGCTGCGGCGAGGCCGATGGCGATCATCGCGTTCTGAAGGTTCGGGCCGAGGAAGGCGGCGAGCGCGATGGCGGTGATCAGGAACGGGATGGCGAGCAGCGCCTCGGTGCAGCGCGAGATCACCGCGTCGATCCAGCCGCGATAATACCCCGCCAGCATCCCGAAGGGCGCGCCGACCAGCAGCGCGATGACGACCGAGGCCACGCCGGCCATCAGCGAGGCCCGCGCCCCCCAGATCAGGCGGGAGACGATGTCCCGCCCCAGATCGTCGGTCCCCATCCAGTGCGCGGCCGACGGCGGCTGGCGGATCGCCATCCAGTCCGAGGCGTTGGGATCGTAGGGCGCGATCAGGGGCGCGGCGACCGCCCCCAGCACGAAGAGTATCACCACCGCGGCGCCGAACAGGGCGGAAGGGTTGCGCCTCAGGCTCCCCCAGGCCCGGGACCGGGACCGGCGGCGCGGGGCAGGGGCGGGAACCGTCTCCGCGACGCTCATGCCTTGATCCTCGGGTTGAGGACGAGGTTGAGGATGTCGGCAAGCAGGTTGACCAGAAGGAACACCAGCGCGCTGACCAGCACCACGCCCTGCACCACCGCGTAGTCGCGGTTGTAGACGCTGTCGACGATCAGCTTGCCCATGCCGGGGATGTTGAACACCTGCTCGGTCAGCACCGCGCCGGCGAGGAGTTCGCCGAAGATCACCGAGGCGAAGGTGACCACCGGGACCAGCGCGTTGCGCAGCCCGTGGGAGACGATGACCCGACGCTCCGAAATCCCCTTGGCCCGCGCGGTGCGGATGTAGTCGGACCGCAGGACCTCGAGCATCGCCGACCTCGTGTGCCGCATCAGCATTCCCGCGATGCCGGTGCCCAGCACGAAGGCCGGCATGATCATCGACGCCAGCGAGCCCGCCGGATCCTCCCAGATCGGGATGTAGCCGGACGAGGGCAGCCAGCGCAGCTGCACCGAGAACAACAGGATCAGCATGATCCCCAACCAGAAATTCGGGATCGAGAGACCCGAAAGCGCGGTGACATTCGCGAGCCAATCCCAGAACGTCCCCTTGCGCACCGCGGCCACCACGCCCGCGGGCACGCCGATGACCAACGCGATGGCCATCGACATCACGCTGAGCTGCAATGTGATCGGCAGCTTCAGCGCGATCAGCTCCCCCACGCTCGCCCCGAGACGAAGCGACTGGCCCAGATCCCCGGTCAGCGCCGCCTTCAGCCAGGCCCAGTATTGCAGGACCAGCGGATCGTTCAGGCGGTACTTCACGCGCAGCGCCTCGATCACCTCGAGGTTCTGCTCGGACCCTGCGAGCGCCACGGCCGGGTCTCCGGGCATCAGTTTCTGAAGCGCGAAGACGAAGACCGAGACGATCAGCAGGGTCGGAAGGATGAGGACCAGGCGCCTCGCCACGAAGCGGATCATGGATGTGTCACTCCACGCTCAGGCCCTTCAGGCGGAAGAGGCCGTCGGGATAGGGGGTGAAGCCCTTCACGTTGTCGCGCAGGCCGGTCAGCTCGACCCCGTGAAAGAGGTAGATGTAGGGGCGGTCGGCGAGGTAGATCGCGGCGGCGTTCTTGTAGGCCTCGTAACGTCCCTCGTAGGTCGAGCGCACCCGGCTTTCGTCCAGCCACTTGTCCAGCTCGGGGTTGCAGTATTTGGAGCCGTTGCGCGTGCCCTCGCAAGTCTTGAAGGCGTAGATGTTGCCGTCGGGATCGGTGCGGCCCGACCAGCGGATGATGATCGCCTGGAAGTTGCCCGAGGACCAGTTGCTCAGCAGGGTGGTGACCTCCTGCGCTTCGATGTCGATCCTGATGCCGGCTTCGGCGGCCATGGACTGGATGATCTGGGCGTAGCGCTGATAGCTGGCGAAGGCGGGGATGGTGAAGGTGAAGGCGGGCTCGCCCTTGACCTCGGACACCAGCGCCTTGGCCCGCGCCACGTCGCGCGCCGGGATCGGGAACTCCTTGACGTACCAGGGCGAGGACGGCGGCACCGGCTGGTTGCCCGGCGTGAAGGCGCCGTCATTGGCCACTTGGTTGAGGATGGTGCGGTCGATGGAAAGCTCCAACGCCTCGCGCAGTTTCGGATACTGGGAGATCGCGGTCTTCGACTGCCCGGAATCGCCGCCGGCGATGTTGAAGACGATGTAATAGGAGGAAAGCCCGGTCTCCTTCACCACATGCACGCCCGCCTCCTTCTCCAGCGTCGGCACGTCGGTGGGGGACACGCCTTCGAGGATCTGGATCTGGCCGGAGCGGAGGTTCGAGAGGCGCGTGGTGGAATCCGTGATCGGCAGGTAGGTGACCTTGTCGATCGGGTAGGCGGCGGCGTCGTAATAGCCCGCGTATTTCTCCAGCACGATCCGGTCCTGGGGCACGCGCTCGACGAACTTGTAAGGGCCGGCGCAGACCGGGGCCTGCGGGAAGGCCTCGCCTTCGGCCTCGGCGGCTTTCGGCGACACCATCATGCCGGCGCGGTCGGCGAGCGCGGCCAGCAGCGGCGCGGACGGGACGGAGAGATGCATGGCCACGGTATGGGCGTCGAGGGCCTCCACCTTTTCGATCAGCGAGATCTCGGAGCGGCGGTTGGAGGCGGGGTAGGTCAGGTGGCGGTTGATGTTGTAGACCACCGCCTCGGCGTCGAAGGGCGTGCCGTCATGAAAGGTGACGCCCTCGCGCAGCTTCATGGTCAGGGTCTTGGCGTCGTCCGACCACGCCCACGAGGTGGCGAGGCCGGGGATCAGGTTCATCTGCGGATCGATCTCGACCAGCTTGTCGCACATCGCCGCGAAGACCTGACGGCCGGCCGACGTGCCCGACAGCGTCGGGTCCAGCGCGTCGGGGTCGGACGCGATGGCGATGGTGATTTCGGAGGCGACGGCGGGCAGGACCGCGCCGGAGGCGAGCAGGGCGGCGAGCGCGCCTCTCGCGAAGGTCAGGACAGGTCGGGTGGTCATGCGGTGTCTCCATGCTGGCGGTCCGCCGGTCGGTCGGCGGGGGCGGGGGCGCGCCTGTCTGCGCAGGCGTCGTCCGGTGGGGCGGAAGCGGGGGATAGGGCTGCGAGCGCCGCGTCGCGACGCGCGGCGTAGGCGGCGAGGCGGCGACGATAGGGCGGCTCGAAATGCGCGGCGTCCACGGCTGCGGGCAAGTCGCGCCAGCGGTGGCAGGCGACCTCGCGGGTCGCGTTCATCGCCTCCAGCGGCGGCGCGGTCTCGCAGACCGAGACCGCCCAGGGGCAGCGCAGCCGGAACCGGCAGCCGTCGGGCGGCGGGGGCGGGTCGTCGCCGCCGGCATCGGCGAGCCGCGCGCGCCGGGCGGGGTCGGGCAGGGGGGCCGCCTCGATCAGCGCGCGCGTGTAGGGGTGGCCGGGCGCGGCGAAGACCTCCTTCACCGGCCCCGTCTCCACGATCCGGCCCAGATGCATCACCGCCACCCGGTCCGCGATGTGACCCACCACCGACAGGTCATGCGAGATCAGGATCAGCGTCAGCCCCAGCCGCGCCTTGAGGTCCTGCAGCAGATTGATGATCTGCGCCTGGATCGACACGTCGAGGGCGGAGAGGGGTTCATCCGCCAGCAGGATCTCCGGCCCGATGGCGAGCGCCCGGGCGATGGCGATGCGCTGGCGCTGCCCGCCCGAGAACTCGTGCGGGAACCGGTCCGCCTGCGCGGCGTTGAGCCCGACCAGCGCCATCAGCTCGGCCACGCGGGCGGCGCGGGCCGTGGGGTCGCCGAGCGCGTGGACGATCAGCGGCTCCTCGATCAGCCGGCGCACGGTCAGGCGGGGGTTGAGCGCCGAAAACGGGTCCTGGAACACCACCTGGATGCGGCGGCGCATCTCCGCAGGCGTCGCGGGGGCGCCATCCAGCAGGATCTCGCCTGCGGTCGTCTCCTGCAGCAGGGCGAGCGCCCGTCCGAGCGTGGTCTTGCCCGACCCGCTTTCGCCGACCAGCGCCAGCGTCTCGCCCCGGCGCAAGATCAGGGAGGCGTCGGCCACCGCGGGGATCATCCGGCGCGGGCCAAGCAGGCCGGCGCGGGGACCGGGGAAGCCGACGCTGACGCCGCGCGCCTCCAGCACCGGCGCGCGCCCGGTCATGCCGACGCCTCGTCGAGCTTCCAGCAGGCGGCCGAATGGGTGGGCGAGACGTCGAGGACCGGCGGGCGTTCCGCCCGGCAGCGCGCATCGGCGAAGGGGCAGCGGGTGGCGAAGCGGCAGCCGTCGGGCATGTCCGAAAAGGCCGGAACCGCGCCGGGGATCGGGATCAGGGCCGCGCCCGCCCCCGAATGCGGGCCCGAATGCGGGATCGAGGCGAAGAGGCCGAGCGTGTAGGGATGCCGCGGCTCGGTGAAGAGCTCGGCGGCCGACGCGCGCTCCACCACCTGGCCCGCATACATCACCGCCACATGGTCGGCGACCTGCGCCACCACGCCGAGGTCGTGGGTGATGAGGATCACCGCGGCCCCGACCTCCTCCCGGATCTCCTGCATCAGCGCGAGGATCGACCGCTGGGCGCCCACATCCAACGCGGTCGTGGGCTCGTCGGCGATCAGCAGTTGCGGGCGATTGGCGAGCGCCATGGCGATCATCACCCGCTGGCGCTGGCCGCCGGACAGCTGGTGGGGATGGTCGCGCATCCGCGCCTCGGGGTCCGCGATGCGCACCCGGGCGAGCAGGCGGGCGGCGAGGGCGCGCGCCTCGGCCCTCGTCAGGTCCTGATGGGCGAGGATCGCCTCCTCGATCTGCCGCCCGATCCGCCAGGACGGGTTCAGCGAGGTCATCGGCTCCTGAAAGATCATCGCGATGCGGCCGCCGCGCAGGCGGGTGCGCGCCTGCGGGCTCATCGCGGTCAGATCGCTACCCTCGAAATCGAGGCGCCGGGCGGTGACGGTCGCGCCGGAGAATTCGGCGAGCCCCATCAGCGCCAGCGCCGTCAGGCTCTTGCCGCAGCCGGATTCTCCGACGATGCAAAGCGTCTCGCCGGGGGCGACGGACAACGAGACGTCGTCGACGATCAGCTGGCGCGCGCGCGGAGGCCCGACGGAGACGCGCAGCGCCTCGACCTCCAGCGCCGCGGTCATGGCGCGGGCCGCGCGCGGGGCGGGTCGGGATGCCGACGGGAGGGGCGTTTCGCTGTGCACATGCAAAAAGGGTAGTTTTGACTATCTGCTCCTGTCAACGCGGATCGACTTCCAGGGGCGCGATTTTCGGGGCGCGGGGCGTCGCGCCGCCCGGGGGTTGATCGCGGGGCCGCGCGAGACCTGCCTGGCGTTGCGGCATGGGCCTCTGCCTCCGCGCCAACCCGCGCGATTCGCGCCGGCCCGGTCAGGCCGGCAGTCGCGTCCGCCCGTAGCCAGCGAAGCGCCGGCGCACCTCGTCCATCGCGTCGGTTCCCAGCAGCACGGGCGTCCCGGCCTGCAGGGCGATCAGGTACTGGCGGGCCAGTTGTTCCAGCCGCTGGGTTTTCGCCAGCGCATCGGCCAGCGACGACCCTACGGCGATCATGCCGTGATTGGCCAGAAGGCAGGCGCTGCGCCCGTCCAATGCCTCCACCGCCAGCTCCGACAGCGCGGCCGAGCCGAAGGGCGCGTAGCCCGCGCAACGCACGTCGTCGCCGCCGAAGGCCGCGACCATGTAGTGAAAGGCGGGCAGGGGGCGGCGCAGGCAGGCGAGCGCCACGCAATGATCGGCATGGCTGTGGACCACCGCCCGCGCCTCGGGCCGGCGGGCGAGGATGTCGGCGTGGAACCGCCATTCGCTCGAGGGGATGCCGGGGCCCGCGACCTCTCCGGCGAAATCCATCGCCACGATGTCGGCGGGCGCCAGCCCTTCGCCGTCGGTCCCGGTGGGGGAGATCAGCAGTCCCTCCCCCCAGCGGGCCGAGACGTTGCCCGACGACCCCTGGTTCAGGCCGAGCCGCTTCAGCGCTTTCACCGCCTCCACGATTCCTTCGCGCAGCGTCTGCTCTTCGGTCACGGGGACTCCTTTCGGGGGCGGGATGGACGGCCTGCGACGGCCATGGTAGCATAAGCTACCTTTATTCGGAGAGGAAGACGTCGATGCCCAACATGTCCGACCTGCTCGACAGGGCCAGAACCTTCATTCCCAACGGGATGTACGGGCATCAGTCGGTGCGGATGCTGTCCGGCTCGACCCCCCAGTTCTGGGAGCGGGCCGAGGGCACGCGGCTGTGGGACACCGACGGGCGCGGCTATATCGACGTGCTCTCGGCCTACGGCCCCAACCTCTTCGGCTATGGCAATGAGGCCGTGGACGCGGCCTTCATCGCCCAGATGCGCAAGGGCGACGCGATGACCGGCCCGGGTCCGGTGATGGTCGATTTCGCCGAGGCGATGGTCAACCAGATCTCCCATGCCGACTGGGCGATGTTCTGCAAGAACGGCTCTGACGCCACCACCATGGCGATGATGGTGGCGCGCAACCATACCAAGAAGCCGCTGATTCTGGTGGCGGAGGGGACCTATCACGGCTGCTCGCCGACCTTCACGCCGGTGCTCAACGGCGTCACCGCCGGCGACCGCAGGAACCGGGTGGAGTTCCGCTACAACGACATCGAAAGCCTCGAGGCCGCGGTGCGCAAGGCGGGGCCGCATCTGGCCGCGATCTTCGCGACCCCCTTCCGGCACGAGGTTTTCGCGGACCAGTCGCTGCCCGACGCGGCCTATGCGAAGCGCGTGCGGGAGCTCTGCGACGAGACCGGGGCGCTGCTGATCGTCGACGACGTGCGCGCCGGGTTCCGGCTGGCGCGGGACTGCTCCTGGGCGACGCTCGGCGTCGCGCCGGACCTGTCGTGCTGGGGCAAGTGCATCGCCAACGGCCACCCGATCTCGGCGCTTTGCGGGTCGGAGATCGCGCGCGAGGCGGCGGGGTCGATCTACGTCACCGGCTCGTTCTGGTTCGCCGCCGCCCCGATGGCCGCGGGCCTCGCCACGCTGAAGCTGATCCGCGAGACCGACTATCTGGAGCGGACGCAGGCGTTGGGCGACCGGATGCGCGCGGGGCTCACGGAGGCCGCGTCGCGCAACGGGTTTGGTTTGCGCCAGACGGGACCCTCGGTGATGCCGCTGGTGATGTTCGAGGACGACGAAGGCATGGGCAAGGGCTACGCCTTCTGCGAGGGGCTTTTGGCGCGCGGCGTGCTGTTCCACCCGTGGCACAACATGTTCATCAACGCCGCGATGACCGAGGCCGATATCGACGCGGTGATCGAGGCCGCGGACGGGGCTTTGGCCGCGATGAAGGGGACGAACCCCGCGCCCATCGAAAAGCTCGCCGCCATGCGGGGCCTGCGCGCGCTGCAGCCGATCATGGAGCCGGCATGACCGCCCCCGCCCTCGCCGTCCCCTACGACCTGGTGGCGGTCGGCCTGACCACCATCGACATCGTCGGCCGCCCCATCGACCGGCTGCCCGAAACCGAGGCCACCACCCGGATCGAGGCGATCGAGATCCTGCCCGCCGCCACCGCCGCCTCGCCTGCGATGATCGGCGCGATGATGGGGCTCCGGTCGGGGCTCGCCGCCGGGATCGGGGCCGACCGCAAGGGGCGGCTCCTGCGCTTCATGTTGGAAGAACTGGGCGTGGACACCGGGCTCTTGCGCATGGTGGAGGGCTGGCCGACCTCGACCACCATCCTCGCCGCGGATTCCGCCGGGCGGCGTCGCCCGTTCCATGCGGTCGGCGCGGCCTCGTTCCTGGAACTGGATGACGGGATCCGCGCCGCGGTGCTCGGCGCGCGTCACCTGCACTGGGGGGCCGTCGGCGGACAGAAGATCGCCGGCGGGCCGGGGGCGGAGCTGGTGGCCGCGGCCAAGGCCGCCGGCGTGGTGGTCACCTGCGACCTGATCTCCCCCGGCCCCGACGCCGCCGACGAGGTCCGCCGGCTGCTGCCCAACGTCGACTGGTTCATGCCGAGCGCGGTCGAGGCCCGCTTCCTCACCGGGCACGAGGACCTGACCGACGCCATCGCCGCCCTGCGCGACATGGGCGCCACCGGCTGCGTGGTGAAGGATGGCGGCGACGGCGCGCTGCTGGCCGAGCCGGGCGCCCCGCCCCGCCGCATCCCCGCCTTCAGGGTCGAGGTGGTCGACACCACCTGCTGCGGCGACGGGTTCTGCGGGGGCTTCGTGGTCGCGCTGTCCAAAGGCTTCGAGCCGGAGGCCGCGACCCGCTTCGCCGCCGCGACCGGGGCCTTCGTGGCGCAGGGCGTGGGCACATTGGGCCGGCTCGACGGGCTCGACGACCCCTTCGCGACGCTGGAGCGGTTTTCGCGCGAAGCCCCGACCGTCTGAGCGGCGCCCGCCCTCAGATCTCGCCGCGGGCGTGGCGGTCCTGGAGATCCTGCATCCAAAGGACCACGGCGCGGCAGGCGCCCTCGATCAGTTCGGGCGTGTCCTCGCCCGGCTCCTCCAGCACCATTTCCATGGAAGAATACATCATCTCGATTGAGAGCCGGCTGCAGCGCACGAGCTTGTCGGCCGGCACGTCGGGATAGGCGCGGACATAGGCCGCGGCCTGCACGTCGGCGACCGCGTTGCGCGATTTCAGCCGCACGTCCGACAGCATCGGCACCGCCCGCAGCGCTCGTGTGATCGCCACGCCGCCCGGGAAGGCGCGCGTCGCCTCCAGCACCCGCATCTGGATGGCGACGGCGTTGCGCACCCGGGTCTCGACATCCGCGCCATGGGACCGGTCCGGCCGCGTCTCCAGCCAGCCGACCGGGATCTCGTCCTGCGCCGCCATCAGGCGGTCGCCGAGCTCCTTGAGGATCGCGTATTTGTTGGGGAAATAGCGGTAGAGCGCCGGCGGGGTCAGCCCGGCCTGCTTGCACACCAGATTGGTCGAGAGCTGCTCGAACCCGATGGTCTCGAGCAGCTCGCCCGCGGTGCGCAGGATCAGTTCGAAGGTTTCATGCGACCGATCCTGCGAGGGCCGGATCTTGGTCCCGAGCGCAACCGTCCGTTTTCGAACGCTCTCCCCGTCTGTCGCCAACGGCCCGTCTCCCGCGATGATCTGCGCAGGGCATATCACCGGGATCGACGCCAAGTAAATTCGTCGGTGGCGGGCGGCGGGGTCGCGGGCGGCGGCCGGACCCCGTGCCTGGCGATTCAGCGGCGATCGTGGAACGCGGCGCCGCTTCATGGCGAAATCGCGCGCGTCGGCAGGATCCGGCGCCGCCAATTCAGGCGGCTGGCGTTTGCTGGTCACCCGGGCATCAACTTCGCTTGCCAGCCCAAAGACCCTTCGCTAGCGTTAACTATCGGGTCGGGCGGCCCGGCATCGAGAAAGGCGCGTGAGATGTGGACCGAAACCCGGAACCGAGCGCTTCAGGAGCGCGCCCGTCAGGTCATCCCCAACGGCATGTACGGCCACCAGTCCGTCGCGCTCTGCCCCGAGGGCTATCCGCAGTTCTTCGCCCGGGCCGAGGGCACGCGGCTCTGGGATGTGGACGGCCACGAATACATCGACTGGATGTGCGGCTACGGCCCCAACCTGCTCGGCTACAACCACCCGCAGGTGATGGCGGCGGTCGCCGACCAGCAGACCCGCGGCGACGCGATGACCGGCCCGACCGAGGTGATGGTCGATCTGGCCGAGGCCTTCGTCGCCATGGTCGCCCATGCCGACTGGGCGATGTTCTGCAAGAACGGCGGCGACGCGACCTCTATGGCGCTGGTGATCGCGCGGGCGCATCGCAACCGGCGCAAGATCCTGGTGGCGCGCAACGCCTATCACGGCTCCGCGCCCTGGAACACGCCGGTGCTGGCCGGGATCACGCCCGACGACCGCGCCCATATCATCTATTTCGACTACAACGACCTCGACAGTCTCGCCGCCGCCGCGGCGCTGGCCGGCAAGGACCTCGCCGGGGTCTTCGCCACCCCCTACCGGATGGAAACCTTCGCCGACCAGACCGTGCTCGACGCCGAATACGCCCGGGGCGTGCGGCGGATCTGCGACGAATACTGCGCGCTCCTGATCGTCGACGACGTGCGCGCCGGCTTCCGCCTGATCCGGGATTGCTCGTGGGAGGCGGTGGGCGTGCGCCCCGATCTGAGCGCCTGGGGCAAGGTGATCGGCAACGGCCAGCCGATTTCGGCGCTGCTGGGCTCCGACGTGGCGCGCGAGGCGGCGGGGAAGGTCTTCGTCACCGGCTCCTACTGGTTCGCCGCCGTGCCGATGGCCGCCGCCGTGGCCACGCTGAAGATCATCCGCGACACCGATTACCTCGAGCATCTGACCGCAATGGGCGAGGCCTTCCGCGAAGGCCTCGCCGCACAGGCCGCCGATGCGGGCTTCGCGCTGCGCCAGACCGGGCCCGCGGCGCTGCCGATGGTGCTGTTCGACGACGACCCCGATTTCCGCTTCGGCTACCATTGGTGCGGCGTCGCCCTGCGCCATGGCGTGCTGCTGAGCCCTTATCACAACATGTTCGCCAACGCCGCGATGACCGAGGCGGATGTGACGTGGAGCCTGGAGGCCACGGGCGCGGCCTTCGAAGACCTCAAGAAAAACCGCGCGTCGATCCAGCCGCCGGCCCAACTCGCGGCCTACATGGACCGCAAGAAGGCGAGCTGATCCTAACGAACGCGCCTGCCAACGGAGAGTGACACGGCCATGACCTACAGTTTCCGCCCCCTCGGGGCCGCCGCGCTGGTCGCGGCCACGCTTGCCGCGCCATCCGCGTTCGCCGCCTCCTCCGACACGCTGGTGATCGCGCGGTCGATGGACGTGAACTCGCTCGATCCGGCGCGGGCCTTCTGCGACACCTGCCAGATCTATCTGAGCGCCACCTACGAGACGCTGGTGACGCTCGCCCCCGACAACCAGTCCGTGGTCCCCAGCCTCGCGCTGAAATGGGAGGAGAACGCGGATCTGACCGAGTTCACCTTCCACCTCAACCCCGAGGCCGTCTTCGCCGACGGCTCGCCGGTCGAGGCCAAAGACGTGGTCTGGTCGCTGAGCCGGGTGCTGAACCTCAAGGGCTCGCCCAGCTTCCTGATGGACGGGATGACCGGGATCGAGGCGGTGGACGCCCACACGGTCAAGGTGATGCTGGAGGCGCCGAATTCCGAATTCATCAACAAGCTGTCGGCGGCCTACATGGCGGTGATCAACAGCGACGTGGCGATCGAGGCCGGCGCGGTCGAAGGCGTGGGCGCGCCCACCGAGGACAAGGCCGAGACCTGGTTCCTGTCCAACTCCGCGGGCTCCGGCCCGTTCGTGCTGGCAAATTACGCCCCGGACAACGAACTGCGTTTCGCGCGCAACGAGAACTACTACGGCGAGAAGCCGGCCTTCGCCTCGGTGGTCATCACCCAGGTGCAGGATGCGGTCAGCCAGGCCCAGGCGCTGGAATCCGGCGCGGTCGACGTGGCCATGCAGATCGACCCGGACACCGCCAAGGGCATCTCTTCGCCCGACGTGGTGACCACGCAGATCCCCTCCTACAACTTCGTCTACTTCGCCTTCGTGCCCGGGGCCGAGGGCATGGCCGACGTGCTGACCCCCAAGGTGCGCGAGGCGCTGACCTACGCCATCGACTATGACGGGATGCTGGAATTCACCGTCGGCGGCGCCGGCGCCAAGCAGGCGGCCCCGATCCCCAACGGCTTTCCGGGGACCGCGGACCTGCCGACGCGCGCCGAGGATCTCGACAAGGCCACGACCCTGCTGGAGGAGGCGGGGCGCGGCGACGGGATGAAGCTGGTCGCGGGCTATCCCAACGACAACGTCTACGGCGTCGACCTCAACTTCATGATGCAGAAGGTCCAGCAGGATCTCGAGCGGGTGGGGGTGGAGCTGGAACTCAAGCCGATGACCTACGCGGTCTGGCGCGACGAGCTCAACAGCGGCAAGCTGCCGATGACCGCCGTCTACTATGCGCCGGATTATTACGGCTCGGCCCAGTACGTCGCCTATTTCGGCATGATGCCGGGCACGTCCTGGTTCAACCGCGCGTCGCAGGGCAATGCGGCGCTGGTGGAGAACAGGAACGAGGCCGATCTTTACGCCAAGGCGCTGGGCGCGAGCGGGGAGGCCAACGCCGCCGCCTATCGCGAGATCGCGATGGAGATGATCTCCGAAAACATCATCATCCCGATGGTCTCGCCCAACCTGGTGCTGGCGCATCGCAAGGACATCGAAGGCGTGCGCTATTCGGCCTGCTGCAACCTGCCCATCGCCGAAATCACCCGCAAGTGACCCTCTGAATGGGCCGCTACCTGCTCCGTCGTCTGCTGGTCACCCCCCTGCTGCTGCTGGGGGTGGCCAGCGTCGCCTTCCTGATGGCCCAGATCTCCGGCGGCGATCCGCTGTCGGCGCTGGTGCCCGAGCGGTTGATGGCCAACGAGGAGATCGTGCAGGCGGCGAAGGCGCAATGGGGGCTCGATCGGTCGCTGCCCGAACGCTACGTGATCTATATGTGGAACCTGGCGCAGGGGGATCTGGGCACCTCGTTCATCACCCGCCAGCCGGTGATGACCGACATCGCCGCCCGCCTGCCGGCGACGCTGGAGCTGGTGCTGGGGGCGATGGTGCTCGGCGTGGGCTCGGGCGTCGGGCTCGGGCTGCTGGCGGCGCGGTTCCGGAATACCGTCATCGACGGGGCGGCGCGGGCCTTCGCGCTGCTCGGCTCGTCGCTGCCGATCTTCTGGTCGGGGCTGATCCTGCTTTATGTGTTCGCGGTGCAGCTCGGCTGGTCGCCCGGCGCCGGGCGGCTCGACGCGCGCTCGGTCCCGCCGCCCGAGGTCACCGGCTTCAACACCATCGACGCGCTGCTGGCGGGGAACGGCGCGCTCTTCTGGGAGGCGCTGACCCATCTCGCCCTGCCGGCCTTCGTGCTCGGCTGGTCGGTGACCGGCGTGGTGGCGCGCATGATCCGCTCATCTCTGCTGGAGGCGATGAGCCAGGACTACATCCGCACCGCGCGGGCCAAGGGGGCCCCCGAACGCGTGGTGCTGATGAAGCACGCCCTGCGCAACGCCCTGATCCCGGCGCTGACCATCATCGGCTTCACCTTCGCCTATCTGATCACCGGGGCGGTGCTGACCGAGACCATATTCTCCTGGCCCGGCATCGGCTCCTACGCGGTCAGCGCCGCGCGGTCGCTGGATTTCCCGGCCATCGGGGGCGTGACGGTGATCGGGGCGATGGCGTTCCTCTTCGCCAACCTGATGACCGACATCGCCTACGCCTTCGCCAATCCGCGTGTGAAACTCGACGCCTGATGACCTTCGCCGCCGATCCCGCCGCCCAACCCTCCGCCGCCGCCCACGGGCTGGCGCCCTCCCGCCGGCGAAGCTGGCGCGAGCGGCTGAGGCGCCCCCGCCGCCTGCCGCGCACCGCGGTGATCGGGGCGGCGGTGCTGCTGTTCTGGCTGATCGCGGCGGCGACCGCGCAATGGTGGGGGCTCGAGGATCCGCTGCGCATGGTCGGCAAGCGGCTGCAGGCGCCGAGCGCGGCGCATTGGCTCGGCACCGACATGCTGGGGCGCGACGTGCTGTCCCGCACGCTGCACGGCGCCGCCTGGTCGATGCCGGCCGCGATGCTGGTGGTGCTGGCGGCGGTGGGCATCGGCTCGGCGCTCGGCGCGCTCGCCGGGTTCTTCGGCGGCTGGGTCGATGCGGTGGCGATGCGCGCCGCCGACGTGACGCTCAGCTTCCCGCCGATCCTGCTGGCGATGACCATCGCCGCGGCGCTCGGCCCCGGGCTGGTCAACGCCGGCCTCGCCATGGTGATCGTCTGGTGGCCGGTCTATGCCCGCCTGATGCGCGGCTCGGTGCTTGAGGTGAAGGAGCGCGAGCATGTCGAGGCCGCGGTCGCCGGCGGGGCCGGGCGGCTGCGGGTGCTTTGGCTGCATGTGATGCCTTTGTGCTGGACGCCGACGCTGGTCAACGCCTCCACCGATTTCGGGCAGGTGGTGCTGCTCGCCGCCTCGCTGAGTTTCATCGGGTTGGGGATGACCCCGCCGACGCCGGAATGGGGCTCGATGATTTCGGAGGGCGCGACGAAATTCTATTCCTGGTGGATCGCCTTCGGGCCGGGCATGGCGATCCTGTCGGTGGTGGTCGGCGCGTCGTTCCTCGGCGACGGGTTGCGGGACCTATTCGACATGCGCGAACGATGAGCGATCCTGTGACGGATCCCGTGACCGAACCCCTGCTGGACATCCGCGGCCTGCGCGTCGCCTTCCGCGGCCGGGACGGCGAGGCCGAGGCGGTGCGCGGCGTCGACCTCTCGCTCCGCCCCGGCGAGGTGCTGGGCATCGTCGGCGAAAGCGGCTCCGGCAAATCGGTGTCGATGATGGCGACGCTGGGCCTGCTGCCGCCTGGCGCGCGGGTCGAGGGCAGCGTGCGCTTCAAGGGGCGCGAACTGGTCGGCATGAAGCCCGATGCGCTGCGCCGCATCCGGGGCCGCGAGATCGGGGTGATCTTCCAGGACCCGCTGACCGCCTTCAACCCGGTGCTGACCATCGGCGACCAGATCGCCGAGGCGGTGCTGCTGCATCGCCCCGAAGTCGGGCGACGGGCGGCGTGGGCGGAGGCGGAGGCGCTGCTGGATGCCGTCGCCATCCCCCAGGCCCGCCGTCGCCTGAAGCAATATCCCTACGAATTCTCGGGGGGCATGCGCCAGCGGGCGATGATCGCCATGGCCATCGCCAACAAGCCCGACCTGCTGATCGCCGACGAGCCGACGACGGCGCTCGACGTCACCGTGCAGGCGCAGATTCTCGAATTGCTGGGCCAGTTGCGAAAGGACCTCGGGGTGGCGCTGGTGCTGATCACCCATGACCTCGGCGTGGTGGCCGGCGCCGCGGACGAGATCGCGGTGATGTATGGCGGCCGCATCGTGGAGCGCTCCGGGGCGGAGGAATTGTTCCGCCGCCCTCGCCATCCCTACACGCGCGGGCTGCTCGCGGCGCTCCCGAAACTCGACCGCGACGCTGGAGAGCTGACCCCGATCGAGGGCGCCCCCCCCGCCATCTGGTCCCGTCCCGCCGGCTGCGCTTTTCACCCCCGTTGCGGGCTGGCGACCGAGATCTGCCGGGTGGACGACCCCGAACTGCGCCCCTTCGGCGCCGCGCGCGCCGCCTGCCATCACGCCTCGACCCCGGAGGTGCCGGCATGACCGCGCCCGTGCTGAAGGTCGAAGGTGTCGAGAAGGATTTCTGGGTCCGCGGCGCGTCGCTGCTTGGCGCGAGCGAGCGGTTGCGCGCGGTGTCGGGCGTGTCCTTCGACGTGGCCCCGGGCGAGAGTTTCGGGCTGGTCGGCGAAAGCGGCTGCGGGAAATCCACGCTCGGCCGCTGCATCGTGCGCCTGCTGGAGCCGAGCGCCGGGCGCATCCTGCTCGATGGCCGCGACGTGGCCGACGCCGGCCCCGCCGCGCTGCGCGAGCTGCGCCGCGAATTGCAGATCGTCTTCCAGGACCCGCTCGCCTCCCTGCATCCGCGGATGACCGCGCGGCGGATCCTGCTGGAGGGGATGCGCCTCGCCCGCCTGTCGCCCGCCGACGCCGAGGCCCGGGTGGTCGAGCTGCTGGGCCTCGTCCAGCTCCCCCCCGAGATCGCCGACCGCTATCCGCACGAGCTGTCGGGCGGCCAGCGCCAGCGCATCGGCATCGCGCGGGCGATCTCGCTGAACCCCAGGGTGGTGGTTCTGGACGAGCCGGTCTCGGCGCTCGACGTCTCGGTGCAGGCGGGCGTGCTCAACCTGCTGCGGCGGCTGCAGGAGCGGCTGGGCGTCGCCTATGTGTTCATCGCCCATGACCTCGGCGTGGTGCGCTACATCTCGGATCGGGTGGGCGTGATGTATCTGGGCCGGCTGGTGGAGACGGGGCCGACCGCCGCCATCTTCGCCACCCCGCGCCATCCCTACACGCGCGCGCTGCTGTCCGCCGTGCCGCTCGCCGACCCGGTGGCGGAGCGGGCGCGCGAGCGGATCGTGTTGAAGGGCGATCTGCCGAGCCCGGTCGACCCGCCGTCCGGCTGCCTCTTCCGCACCCGCTGCTGGAAGGCGCAGGCGATCTGCGCCGAGCAGGCGCCGCCGCTGGCCGATGTCGGCCATGGCCAGCAGGCCGCCTGCCATTTTCCCGAAGGCTAGGCCGTCGCGAGGCAGCGGTTCAGCCCGTCGCGGGTCGCCCCCCGACGCAAAAATCCCGCTTGGCGAGGCCCGCGACCCATTCGGACGCGCCGGCGCAGGACCGCTCGCCCGCCCCGTTCGAAAAATCTACGGCGACGCCGTCGCCGTGGCCGGGGGCGCCCTGGTCAGACCGTCGTCGGGCGGCGCCCGGCCCAGGGCAGATCCTCCTCCACCACCGCGCCGAGGCGCAGCATGTCGAGGTCGGAATACCACGGCCCTACGAACTGCACCGCGGTCGGCAGCCCGTCGGCGCCGAAGCCCGAAGGGACCGACAGCGCCGGGTGGCCGGTGAGGTTGAACGGATAGGCGTAGGGCGAGAACCCCTCGCGCGTGATGCCGTTGGGCTCGCCCTCCACCATCACCTGATCGTAGGCGGCGTCGAAATCCGCGGCATGGGCGGTGCGGGTCAGCATCGGCGACAGCAGCACGTCGTAGCGGGTGAACAGGCCCTGGATGGCCCGGTAAAGGCGGGTGCGGGCGTATTGGGCGGAGCGGAAATCGGCGATGCCGTATCGCTTGCCGAACTCGATGAAGGCCAGCAGCACCGGGTCCATCCGGTTCCCCCACTGCTCGACATATTTGCCGAAGGCGATGGAGATGTTGGCCTGATACATGATCCGGCCCGGCATCTCCATCCAGTCGATCCGGTCGGTCACCTCCTCGATCTCGGCCCCGCGGGCGGCGAGGGCGTCGATGACGGTCCGGGAATTGGCGAGGACTTCGGCCGAGACCAGCCTGTTGGTCATCTTCGGCATCCAGCCGACGCGAAGCCCGTGCAGGTCGCCGCTGATGATCTTGGGGGCGATCCGGGCGAAATCGGGGACGGCGAGCGACCAGGGATCGCAGGCGTCGGGTCCGGCGAGCGCGCCGTGCATCGCGGCCGCGTCGGCGATGGTGCGGGTCAGGGGGCCGGCGGCGGCGTAGGAGAAGAAGGCGTCGATGGCCTCTTCGAAGGGCAGCGCGCCGTTGGTGGGTTTCAGCCCGACCACCCCGCAGCAGGCGGCGGGGATGCGCACGGACCCCGCGCCGTCGGTGCCGAGCCCGATCGGCCCCGCCCCAGCCGCGACGGCCGAAGCCGCGCCGCCCGAGGACCCGCCGGCGGTCCGGTCCAGCCCCCACGGGTTGCGGGTGGCGCCGAAGGCCGGGCCGTCGGTCATGCCCTTGTGCCCGAATTCCGGGGTCGTGGTCTTGGCGTAGATCACCGCGCCCGCCGCGCGCAGGCGGGTGACGAGCACGTCGTCGCGGTCGGGGATGTTGTCCGCGAAAATCGCGCTGCCCAGCGTCGTGCGGATGCCTTTGGTGGGGTAAAGATCCTTCACGTGCACCGGCACCCCGTGCAGGGGGCCGAGCTTCGCCCCCGACATCACCGCCTGTTCCGCGGCGCGGGCGTCGTCCCGGGCCCGCTCGGCGCAAAACGTCACGAAGGGGTTCAGCACCGGCTGCACCGCCTCGGACCGCGCCAATACCGCGTCGAGATATTCGACCGGCGACAGGTCGCGGCGGCGAATGCGGGCGGCGGCCTCGGTCGCGGACATCCAGATCAGGTCATCGCTCATGCGGGGCTCGTGTGCAGATGGCAGGCGACGCTGCGGCCGGGGGCGATTTCGAGCAGCGGCGGCTCGACCTCGCGGCAGACCGGCATCGCATGCGGGCAGCGGGGACAAAGATTGCAGCCCTTGGGTCGGTCGATCAGCGACAGGATCTCGCCGGTGATCGGCACGCGGCTGCGCGCGACCTGCGCGCGGGGCGCCGCGGCGAGCAGCGCCTGGGTGTAGGGATGCCTGGGGTCGCGGTAGAGCGCGCGCTTTTCGGAGACCTCGACGATCCGCCCGGCATAGAGCACGGCGACCCGGTGCGAGATGGCGCGCACCACCGCCAGGTCATGGGCGATGAAGAGATAGCTGAGCCCCAGCCGGTCCTGCAGGTCCTTCAACAGGTTGATCACCTGCGCCTGCATGGAGACGTCGAGCGAGGCCACCGCCTCGTCGCAGACCACGAAATCCGGGTTCAGCGCCAGCGCGCGGGCGATGACGATGCGCTGCCGCTGCCCGCCGGAGAATTCATGCGGAAAGCGGTTGGCGAAGGTTTTCGACAGGCCCACCATCTCCAGCAGTTCGGAGACGCGGTCGGCGCGGTCCTTGCGGGAATAACCGCCGGCGATGTCGATGGGCTCGGCGATGCTTTCGCCCACCCGCATCCGCGGGTCGAGCGAGGCGTGGGGGTCCTGGAACACGAATTGCAGCTGGCGGCGCACGGCGGCGAGGCCGCGTTTGCCGTGGCGCCCGGTGATGGCGTGGCCGAAGAGGCGGATGTCGCCGTCCGTCGCCGGCATCAGCCCGACCAGCATCCGGCCGATGGTGGATTTGCCGGAACCGGATTCGCCGACCAGGCCCAGCGTCTCCTCCTGTCCGACCTGGAACGACACGTCGTCCACTGCGGTCAGGTGGCGGCGGCCGCGGTCGATGGAAAAGACGCGGGTGAGGTTTTCGACCTCCACGATGGCTTTGGCGTCGGTCATGCGGCGCCCTCCGGCACGGATACGCGGACGGGGCAGCGGGCGAGCCGGTCCGGCCCGGCCGGCAGCATCGGCGGCGGGGAGGTGAGGCACGACGCCTCCGCATAGGGGCAGCGCGGCGCGAAGCGGCAGGCGGCGGGGCGACGGCCGGGCTCGGGGATCGTGCCGGGGATGGTGGCGAGGCGGTCCACGTCCTCGTCCACATTGGGGATCGCGCGCAAAAGCCCCTCGGCATAGGGATGCGCGGGCGCGTCGAAGAGGGCGCGGGACGGCGCGTCCTCCACGATCTGGCCCGCATACATCACGATCACCCGCTCCGCGAACTCCGCCACCAGGCCGAGATCGTGGGAGATCAGGATCACCGACATGCCGATCTCGTCCCGAAGATCGCGCAGCAGGTCGAGGATCTGGGCCTGGATTGTGACGTCGAGCGCGGTGGTCGGCTCGTCGGCGATCAGCAGCTTGGGGCGGCAGGCGATGGCGATGGCGATCATCACCCGCTGGCGCTGGCCGCCCGAGAGCCGATGCGGGTATTCGTCCACGCGGCGCGCCGCGTCGGGGATGCGGACCAGCTCCAGCAGGGAGATCGCGCGGCGCCGGGCCTCGGCCTTGCCGAGCCCCTGGTGGATCCGCAGGGTCTCGCCGATCTGGTCGGCGATGGTCAGGACCGGGTTCAACGAGTTCATCGGGTCCTGGAACACCATCGCCACGTCCTTGCCGCGGATCGCGCGCAGCTCGCGTTCCGGCAGGGTCAGCAGGTCTCGCCCGTCGAAGACCACCTGACCGCCGAGCCTTGTGTTCCGGCGGGTATGCAGGCGCAGGACCGAGAGGGCGGAGACGGATTTTCCCGACCCGCTCTCCCCCACGATCCCCAAAGTGGCGTTGGCGTCGATGGCGAAGGACACGTCGTCCACCGCGCGGGTCCAGCCGTCGTCGACCCGGAAGTCGACGTCGAGCGAACGGATGTCGAGCAATGGCGCCATGGGTCAGCCCTCGATCTTCAGGCGCGGGTCGAGCACGTCGCGCAACCCGTCGCCCAGCAGGTTCATGCCGAGCGCGGAGAGGGAGATGGCGAGACCGGGGAACAGCATGATCCACCACGCCTCGACGGAATAGTCGCGGCCCTCGGCGACGATGTTGCCCCAGGACGGGTGCGGCGGCGGCGGGCCGATGCCGAGGAAGGAGAGCGCGGCCTCGGCGAGGATCGCGTAGGCGAAGATGAAGGTCAGCGTCACCAGAAGCGGCGCGAGGCAGTTGGGCAGGATGTGGCGGAAGATGATCCGCCAGGCCGACGCGCCCGACACCCGCGCGGCGTCGACATAGTCGAGCTCGCGCACCACCAGCGCCGAGGCGCGCACGATGCGGGCGCAGCGCGGCACGTAGGCCGAGGCCAGCGCGATGATCACCGAGGACACCTGAGGCCCCAGCGCCGCATTGATCCCGATGGCGAGCAGGATGGCGGGGAAGGCCAGCAGCGCGTCCATGATCCGCATCATCAGGCTGTCGAGCACCCGGAACCAGGCGGCGACCATGCCGACGATGGCCCCCCCCGTGGCGGCGAGGACCGCCACCGAAAGCCCGATCCACAGCGACAGCCGCGCGCCGTGCAGCACGCGGGTGAAAATGTCCCGCCCGAACTTGTCGGTTCCGAACGGGAAATCGAGCGAGGGCGGGGCGAAGCGGTTGCGGATCGACATGGCGTTGGGGTCGGCGCCCGCGATCCAGGGCGCGAGCAGCGCGCCCAGCAGCACGAAGAGCACGATCATCCCCCCGATGCGGAACGACCGGTGCCGTCGCAGGCGCTTCAGCGTGATCCGCCACGGCGTCATCGGCGCCGGGCTCGGCATCATGTCCGCGGTCGGGACGGCCGGGGCGACGTGGTGGGCCGCGTCAGTCATAGCGCACCCTCGGGTCGACGGCGGTGTAGAGGAGGTCGATGCACACGTTGATCATCACGAAGCCGAAGCCGAGCATCATCATCGTGCCCTGCACCACGGGATAGTCGCGGGCCATGATCGCCTGCACCAGCAGGCGCCCGATGCCGGGCAGGGCGAAGATCTGCTCCACGATCACCGAGCCGCCGACCAGCAGCGACAGGATGTAGCCCGACACCGTGATCACCGCGACGAGGGTGTTGCGGAAGGCGTGCTTCGACACCGTGGTCCATTCGCTCACCCCCTTGGCCCGCGCGGTGCGGATGTAATCCTGGTCGAGCGCCTCCAGCATCTCGGACCGCGTGATGCGGGCGAGAAAACCGATCTGGAAGAGCGCGAGCACCACCGCGGGCTGGGTCAGCGAGGCGAGCCAGGGCCAGAACCCCTCGGCGATCGGGGTGTAACCGGCCGAGGGCAGCCAGCCCAGCGTCACCGAAAACAGGATCACCGACAGGATCGCGATCCAGAAATTGGGCAGCGACACCCCGATCAGCGCCAGCGCCATCACCCCGCTGTCGAGCCAGGTGTCGCGGAAGACGGCCGCCATCATGCCGAGCGCGATGCCGACCGGAATGGTGATCGCGAAGGCCACGAGCGCCAGCGACAGCGACACCGGCAGACGCTCGGCCACCGCCGACGCGACCGACTGGTTGAGCATCAGCGACCGGCCGAAATCGCCCTGCACGAGGTGGGAGAGCCAGAGCCACAGCTGCTCGAGCATCGGACGGTCGAGGCCGAGCTGGGCGCGCACCTGGTCGATGGCCGCGCCGTCCGCGCCCTCGCCCGCGATCAGGGCGGCGGGGTCGCCGGGCAGCAGATGCATGAGCAGGAAGGTCAGGACCGCCACGAAGAACATCACGGGGACGGCCTGGGCGAGGCGTAGGACGACGATGCGGACCATGCGGCTCCGTTCCGGATGCGGGAGGGCGGGGGTCGGCGCGGGGGAGGTCGGCGCGGGGAGGGGGCAGGTCCGGCGGCCCCGGAACGCAGGGGGCCGCCGCGGTTCAGAGCGTCACTGGTCGAGCCAGAGACCCCAGAAGTGGTTCATGTTGTAGGGGCGGAAGCCGTGCAGCTTCCTGGAGATCGCGCGGTTCGACCCCCGGTCCGCGACCTTGATCATGTAGGCGTTGTCGAGCACGTCGTTCTCGATGTCGTGCCACGCCTCGATCCGGTCCTTCAGATCCAGCGAGGTGTAGAACCGGGCGTAGGCGTCATCGAGGACCTTGTCGTCCTTCACATGCGGGAAGTTGTAGATCATCGTCTGCCACTGCTGCGGCCCGAGCAGGGGGTTCGAGCAGAAGCCGGTGGTCGAGACGTTCCAGCCCCCGGTGCCCTTCTGCATGTTGGACGCGTTGGTGGTCCAGTCGGTGATGTCGACCTTCACGTTCATGCCGGCGGCCTTGAGCTGCTCGGCCAGCACCAGGATCGAATCCCGCATGTAGTCGTAGTTGGTGTTGGACTGCAGCAGGATCTCCTCGCCGTCGTAGCCCGCCTCTTTCAGCAGGGCCTTGGCGCCTTCGGGGTTGTTCTCGTCATACTTGCCGCCGGTCTTATCGCCGCCGTAATAGGCCCCGCCCGGATAGACCATCGAGTGGTTCTTGCGCGCGTCGCCCCCCGTCACCGCGATCATCTCGTCCACGTCCACCGACATGCGGATCGCCTGGCGGATCTTGGCGTTATCCGTCGGCGGCTGCTGGGAATGCACGATCAGGTATTGCTGGCAGTAGGGGAACACCGACATCGCCTCGACGTCGTCGGAGCCTTCCAGCCGCTTCATCAGCTCGATGGGCAGCGAGGTGGTGATATGCGCCTCGCCGGTCTGCATGGCGGCGACGCGGGAATTCGGCTCGGGGACGAAGTTGTAGCGGACCGCGTCGACATAGACGAGTTTCTGGCCGACATAGCCGTCCGGCCCGTCGCCGCGGGCGTCCACGGCGTAATCGGGGTTCTTCTCTAGGATGATGTGGCTGTCCTTCACCCATTCGCCGACCTTGAACGGGCCGGAGCCGATCGGCTCGACCTCGCGCGGGGGCGCGTTGCGCTGGGAGGCGGGGAGGATCACGAACGGGTAGACCGGGGTCTTCAGCACGTCGACGAAGACCGCGTTCACCTCCGACAGGTGGACGATGAAGGTGTAGGGATCGGGCGTCTCGTAGGAGGTCACCTTCTCCAGCGCGCCCTTGTTGGGGCTGACCTCGGCGTAGCGCTCATAGGTCGCCAGCACGTCGGCGGAGGTCAGCTCCTGCCCGTTGTGGAACGTCACGCCCTTGCGGATCTTGAAGGTGAAGGTCTTGCCGTCGGGCGAGATGTCGATGCTCTCGGCCAGCAGCGGCTTGGTGTCGTAGTTCGCATCCATCGCCACCAGGCCTTCCATGGTGTGATGGATGATCTCGAGGTCGACGAGGGACGCCGCCATCGCGGGGTCGAGCGAGCCGGGGCCGGAGTTGTTGGCGTAGATGATGGTGCCGCCCATCTTGGGCTCTTGCGCGTGGACCATCGGCGCGAAGGCCGCGACGGCGGCGGCGAGGGCCAGCGCCGCGGTGAAGCGGAGGCGCGCGCGGGCGCGGTTCGGGGGGTTGTCGGTTCGAATGGCGGTCATGGTGGGTTCTCTGCTGGCTGGGGCGGCGGGCCTCGATCTGGCGTCGGGGTCCCGGTCCGGAGGCGGGCGGATGCCCGTGAAACGCTATGGACCTGTTCGGCGGGGCGGATGCGGCGACATGGCGGCGCTTATCCTCCCGGCGTCAGGGTGACGGAGGCGACCGCATGGGCGTCGACCGCGGCCCGGCTGTAGGGCGCGGGGATCAGCGCGCCGCGGGACCAGAGCGGGTTCTGGTCGTCGTAATGCGGGTCGCCGGGATGGCCTGAGGCGCCATGGAACACCACCCAGCGGCTGCGGTCCCAGTCGCCGAGGTCGAAGACATAGCGCGCCACCGGCCCGTAAACCGCCGCCGTGCCCAGGGTCGCCAGCGCCCCGATGGCGCAGACGCAGTCGCCGTCCCCCGATACCGGATCGGCGCGGGGGGCGAGCTCGGCCGCCCGGTCGGGGAAGAGGGCCGCGAGCGGATGCGCGAAGGTGGGTTGATGGGCGATGGCCCAGGGGCGCGGGGCGGGCCCGGCGCCGACCGTTTCCAGCGCCTCCGCCATCAGATCTTCCCAGGAGGCGCCGTCGAGCAACGTCACGTCGTCGTCGCGCAGCAGGTTGGGCAGCGCCCACCAGGCCTGCACCAGCCAAGGCACCCCGGGCGCCACCGCGGCGACGGGATCCTGCGCGATGGCGTCGAGGCCGGAGCGGCGCGCGAAGATCCGCGTCAGCTCCTGCCGGACCAGCGTATAGGCGGTCGGCGCCACCAGCCCCAGATCCATCCGCCCGTCCCAGGCGCCCAGCAGCGCCTGCAACCGCTGCGCGCCCGGATCCTCGGTCTTCACCGCCGCCAGCCGCGCCGCGATGGCGATGGCGGGGGCGGAGCGGGTGTCGCGCATGATCTCCGCCATGTCCTGCGGTTCGGCATGCTTCAGCCCCGCCAGCAGCGCGACGATGCGGTCGGCGCGGGTGGTGGGGTGGCAATCGGTGGCGAAATAGTCGGGCCAGTCGTCGGGCACGGGGCGGTTGTTGGCGGTGACGATCCGGCCGCCCTCTGGGTCGATCGCACGGGGCATCCGCTCGAACGGCACCAGCCCGCGCCAGTCATGGTCGGCGGTCCAGCCCGGCACCGGCAGCCAGCCGTTCAGCCGGTCCCGCTCCGCGATCACCGCGCGGATCGAGACGCCGACCCGTCCCTCCACATCCGCCCCGACCAGATTGTGGTCGATCACCCCCCAGCCGCGGGTCGCCTCGTAGAAACTCGGCAGATCCTTCGCGCGCAGCATCGGAAGCAGGCAGTCGAGCGACCGGTCGCCCTCCTCGGTCTGGATCGAGCGCAGCGCGATGGCGTGGCCGTCCTCGGGCTCGCCGACAATCAGGGGGCCGTGGCGTGTGATGGTGATGCGCACGCGTTGATCCGGGGCGCCGCGGACCTTCACAACCTCCTCCCGCATCGCGACCTTCGCGTAGCCGTCGGGGGTGGCGCAGAGGGTCGGGTCCGCGGCGTCGAAGCGCTCCACATAAAGGTCGTGGATGTCGGCGAAGGCGTGGGTGACGCACCAGGCCACCCGCTCGGAATGGCCGAAATGCGGGAAGGCGGGCACGCCGGGCACCGAGAAGCCGAGCGCGTCGAATTCGGGGCAGGTCAGATGCATCTGGGTGTACATGCCCGGGATCTCGAAGGCCCGGTGCGGGTCGCCCGCCACCATCGGCTTGCCGGATGCGGTGTGGCGCCCGTCGATCGCCCAGTTGTTGGAACCGGCGACGGTGGCGTCGGGCGCGGCCATCTCCGCCATCGCGTCGAGCGCGGGTTTGAGGTCGGCGAGCGTGGCGAGCCAGCGCTCGGCCTGTTCGTCCTGGGGGACCACGAAGCGCTCGATCCCGCCGTCGTCGTAGCGCAGCAGGGGAACCGCCTCCGGCCCCACGGCGCGCAGGGCGGCGGCGCGCCACAGCTTGAACCAGATCGAGCCCATCAGGAGCCCGCGCTGACGCATGACCGCGACGCAGTGCCAGGGCTCCCACGGCTCGGGCTCGGCGCCGAGCAGGCCGTATTCCACGGGCAGATCGCCTTGCGCGATGAAGGCGTTGACGCCGGCCGCGTAGCGTTCGGTCATCGCGGCGCCGGCGGGCGAGAGCGCTGCATGGTCGCGGCGCGACACCCCCTCCGCATCCAGACGCCGGGTCAGGATATCGAGCGGCGCCGCCGCCGGTCCGCCCCATTCCGCGAAGCGCCCCACCCCGCGGCGCCGCGCGGCATCCATCTGCCAGAGCCGGTCCTGGGCGTGGACATAGCCGTTGGCGAAGAAGGCGTCGTCGAGACTGGCGGCGCGGATATGCGGAACCCCCCAGGCGTCGCGCAGCACCTCGACCGGGGCCGAGAGGCCGGGAACGCGGATGTCGGAGGCGGAGATGGGCATCGGGCGAGGCTCCGGCTGGCGTTCGTGGAGGGGGCGCGGGCGGGGTCTGGGCCGCCTTGATGATATATCAAACGGGCGATGAGGCCGTGCTGTCAAGCGTGGAATAGATTTGCCCTTGGCCAATTCGCGGGCGAATTCAGTCTCGATTCAGGTCTTGATTGGGGGATTGCCGGACCTCTCAACAATTCCACGTTGATTTCCGTCGCAGCCCGGGGAATGGTGATATATCAAATGGCCGATCAGACCCGCGCCTCTCCGCCGCTCAGCCCCGAAGGTTCCGATGCAAAACGACCTCGCCAACCGCTCCGCCGACCAGGCCCTTCGCGACCGCGCGGCGCAGGTCATCCCCGGGGCCATGTGGGGCCACATGCGCGCCGCGGCGGTCCCGGCCGGCTATCCGCAGTTCTTCGCGGGCGGCGACGGCTGCCGGGTGCGCGACGTGGACGGGCGCGACTACATCGACTTCATGTGCTCCTGGGGCCCCATCGTGCTGGGCCGCAGGCATCCGAAGGTGGAGGCCGCGGCCCTGGCCCAGATCGAGGCCGGCGACTGCCTCGACGGCCCGACCGAACACGCGGTGATCCTGGCCGAGCTGATGGTGAAGACCGTCGATCATGCCGACTGGGCGATGTTCCAGAAGAACGGCACGGACGCCACCACCGGCTGCGTGACCATCGCGCGGGCCGCCACCGGGCGGCGCAAGGTGCTGATGGCGCGCGGCGCCTATCACGGCGCGGTGCCGTGGTGCTCGCCCTCGCTGGTCGGCGTCACGGCGGAGGATCGGGCGCATCTCGCGACCTACGAATTCAATGACCCCGACTCGCTCGAGGCCGCGGCGAAGGCCGCGGGCGGGGATCTGGCGGCGGTGATGGTCTCGGCTTTCCGGCACGACTCGGGCGTGCCGCTGGAAGCGCCGACGCAGGCGTTTGCCGATGCGGCGCGCGCGATCTGCGACCGGGAGGGCGCGGCGCTGATCCTCGACGACGTGCGCGCGGGCTTCCGGCTCGACCTGCGCGGCAGCTGGGCGCCGCTGGGCGTGGCGCCGGATCTGAGCGCCTGGTCGAAGGCCATCGGCAACGGCTGGCCGATCTCGGCGATCACCGGCGGGGACCGGTGGCGCGACGCGGCCTCCCAGGTCTTGGTCACCGGATCGTTCTGGTATGGCGGCGCGGCGATGGCCGCGTCCGTCGCCACCATCAACGAACTGGTGGCGCTCGACGGCCCGGCGGTGATGAAGCGCGTCGGCCTCCGCCTGCGCGAGGGCCTGGCCGAGCAGTCGGCGCGCCACGGCTTCGCGCTGATCCAGTCCGGCCCCCCGCAGATGCCGCTGGTGCAGTTCGAGGGCGACGTGGACGCGGCGCTGGGCGTGGCCTTCTGCCAGGAGGCGCTGAAGCGCGGCGTCTACCTGCACCCGCGCCACAACATGTTCCTGTCCACCGCCCATCGCGACGCCGACATCGACGCGGCGCTCGACGCCACCGACGGCGCTTTCGCGGCGCTGGCGAAGGGCCGCCGCTGACCGGCGATCCCCGCGTCAGCTTCCCGTCGACCCGGCCCCCGCTTGCTGATAACGACACGCCTCCCGACCGGCGGCGCGGGCGCGCCCCCGGACCCGATCAGCCTGCGAGGCCGCGCCGACCCGATGACCGCCCCCGTCGCCTTCCCGATCCAGGACGATGCGTCCGACGCCGAGAGCCTGTCGGCCCAGGTCTACGGCCGGCTGCGCACCGCGCTGATGCGCGCCGATCTGAAGCCCAACCAGCGGCTCAAGATCCGCGAGCTCGCGGCCTCGATGGGCACCTCGGAGACGCCGGTGCGCGAGGCGCTGGTCCAGCTCGCGCATGAGGGCGCGGTGGAGATCAAGCCGCGCCACTACGTCCGGGTCCGGCGGGCGACGCTCGCCGAATACATCGAAATCCGCGAGATCCGCCTGAACCTGGAGCCGCTGGCCGCCGAGCGGGCGCTGCCTCATATCCGGCCCGAGGATATCGACGAGCTCGCCGCCGCCCATGCCCGCCTGGTCCATGCCGAAGCCACCGGCGACTGGCAGACCGCGCTCGAGGCGAATTTCGACTTCCATTTCGGGCTTTACTGGCGGTCGTCGATGCCGACGCTGATCTCGGTGCTGGAATCGCTGTGGATCCGGATCGGGCCGCTGTTGTCGGAGCTCTATCCCGACGCGCCCCCCACTTATGCCGACCGTCACCAGCATGAGCTGGTGCTGGACGCGCTGCGCGCCCGCGACGGCTATCTGCTGCGCGCCGCGATCCGCCAGGACCTGCTGGAGGGTGGGCGCAACCTCGTGCGCCACATGCAGGACGCCGACGACAGGCCCTGAACGCCTACCAGGCGGCGCGCATCGCCGCGACCAGGGCGGCGGCGGGCAGGGCGACCGGGTTGGCCTTCATCGAGGACGAGGCGGCGGAGGCTTCGGCGATGGCGTCGAGCTCGTCCGCCGCCAGTCCCATCGCGCCCAGGCCCGGCAGCCCCTGCGCCCGCGCCCAGGCGGCGAGGGTCAACGGCGCCTCCTTCGCCCCGCCGCCGAGCGCCGCGGCGATCCAGCCGCGCACTTCGGCGAACCGCGGGGAGGCGGGGGCCGCGGCCTCGTTCGCGGCGAGGATATGGGGCAGCAGCGCCCCGCAGACCGCGCCATGGGGGGCGCAAGGCGCCATGCCGCCGATCACGCCGGCGAGCCCGTGCACCGCGCCGAGCCCGGAATTCGCCAGGGCCAGCCCGCCGCACAGGCTGGTCCAGGCCAGCGCGTCGCGCGCGTCGGGGTCCTCGCCCGCCATCAGGGCGGCCAGCGCCTGCAGTCCGCGCGGGATCGCGTCGCGGCAGAGCGCGTCGGTCATCAGGTTGGCGCGGCTCGAAAGATAGGGCTCGATCACCTGGGTCACCGCGTCGAGCCCGCTGGCGAGGGTCACCGCGCGAGGCGTGCCGTCGGTCAGTCCTGGGTCGACGATGGCGAGGCGGGGCAGCATCCGCGCATCGCGCAGCGACACCTTGCGGCGGCTGTCGGGGGCGAGGATCACGGCGTTCTTCGTCACCTCCGCCCCGGTGCCGGCGGTCGTGGGCAGGGCGAGGAAGGGCAGCGGCGCGACTTCCAGCGGCAGGCCGCGGCCGACGACTTCGAGGTGATCCATCATCGGCCGGCCGGCGGGGGCCAGCGCCGCAATGGCCTTGCCCGCGTCGATCGCGGCCCCGCCGCCGAGCGCCACGACGACCTCCGCCCCATGCGCGCGGGCCGCGGCGACGCCGGCCTCGATCAGGGGGATGTCGGGTTCGGACGGGCAGGCGAAGCGGGCGACGGCGAGGCCCTGAGCGTCCATCGCCTCGGCCAGCCAGTCGGCGCGGGCGGCGGCGGCGCCGTGGACCAGCAGCGCGCGGGCGCCGAAACCGGCGGCGGCCTCGGCGACGCTCAAGGCGGTTCCGCGCCCGAAGCGGATCTCCTGCGCGGTGAGGAACGAGAACGAGGTCATGGCGGGGCTCCCTTCGGTCGGGGGGTGCGTGGGGCTGATCGCGGGCGGACCCTGCCCGAGACCCGGGCCCGGACGCGACCGGACGCGGGGTCGCGGTCGGGGCGGGTTGCGGAGGGCGCCCGAAACGACGGAGGCCGCGGGACATGCCCGCGGCCTCCGCCTTCGCGCGCCGATCAGGCCCCGCTCACTTCCAGGACTGGATCAGCTCGTCATAGGAGACGGTCATCGGCTCCGGATCCTCGTTCGCCAGCTTCGGCTTCGGCGCGCCGGGCTGGGCGAGCCAGTAGTCCGCGCCCTTCTCCTCGTTCAGCTTCGGGCCCAGATCGCCCTGGATGCCGGCCCGCTCCAGCCGCTCCAGCACCCGCTCCTGCTGCGCGCAGAGGCTGTCGAGCGCCTCCTGCGCCGACTTCGACCCCGACGACGCGTCGCCGATGTTCTGCCACCACAGCTGCGCCAGCTTGGGATAGTCGGGGATGTTGGTCCCGGTCGGCGACCAGGCGACCCGCGCCGGAGAACGGTAGAATTCCACCAGACCGCCCAGCTTGGGCGCGCGCTCGGTGAAGCTTTCGTCCTGGATCGAGGACTCGCGGATGAAGGTCAGCCCGACATGGGATTTCTTCACGTCCACGGTCTTGGAGGTGACGAACTGGGCGTAGAGCCAGGCGGCCTTGGCCCGGTCCGCCGGCGTCGACTTCATCAGCGTCCAGGAGCCCACGTCCTGGTAGCCGATCTTCATCCCCTCTTCCCAATAGGCGCCATGCGGCGAGGGCGCGAGGCGCCATTTCGGCGTGCCGTCGTCATTCATGATCGGCAGCCCGTCCTCGACCAGCGAGGGCACGAAGGTGGTGTACATGAACATCTGCTGGGCGATGGTCCCCTGGGAGGGCACCGGCCCCGCCTCGGAGAAGGTCATGCCGGCCGCGGCGGGGGGCGTGAAGTTCTTGAGCCAGTGGACGTATTTCTCGATCGCGTAGACCGCGGCGGGGGAATTCGTCGCCCCGCCCCGCGCCACGCAGGACCCGGTGGGCTGGGACTTCTCGTTGACCCGGATCCCCCATTCGTCGACCGGCAGGCCGTTGGGCTCGCCCTTGTCGCCCATGCCGGCCATCGACATCCAGGCGTCGGTGAAGCGCCAGCCGAGCGACGGGTCCTTCTTGCCGTAGTCCATGTTGCCGAAGACCTTCTGGCCGTCGATCTCACGGCCGGTGAAGAACTCGGCGATGTCCTCATAGGCCGACCAGTTGACCGGGACGCCGAGGTCGTAGCCGTATTTCTCCTTGAACTCGGCCATGATCGCGGGGTCGGTGAACCAGTCGTAGCGGAACCAGTAGAGGTTGGCGAACTGCTGGTCGGGCAATTGGTAAAGGTCGCCATCAGGGCCCGTGGTGAACTGGGTCCCGATGAAGTCGGCGAGGTCGAGGGTCGGGCTGGTGACCTCCTTGCCCTCGTCCGCCATCCAGTCGGTCAGGCTGCGGGCCTGCTGATAGCGCCAATGGGTGCCGATCAGGTCCGAGTCGTTGACATAGGCGTCGTAGATGTTCTCGCCCGACTGCATCTGGGTCTGCAGCTTCTCGACCACGTCGCCTTCGCCGATCAGGTCATGGGTGATCCTGATGCCGGTGATCTTCTCGAAGGCGGGGGCGAGCACCTTGGATTCGTATTCATGGGTGGCGATGGTCTCGGACACCACGCGGATGTCCATGCCCGCGAAGGGCTTGGCCGCGTCGACGAACCATTGCATCTCGGCTTCCTGGTCCGCGCGGGGCAGGCTGGAGAGCTCGCCGATCTCGGCGTCGAGGAACGCTTTCGCGGCCCCCATGTCGGCCTGGGCCGGGGCGCCGAGCAAGCCGATGGCCAGCGCCAGCGCGGTGGTGGATCTGAGTGAAAGCGGCATGGTTTCTTCCTCCCTGTTGGATCGCGTCTTTGGTCGACAGCCCCGTCCCGCCGCTCCCACGACGGGCCGGGGCCTCGGTCTCATACCCAGCGGAACACGACCGCCGCGTAGATCAGGCAGACCGCCAGCGCCCAGGGCTGCGGCAGCCCCGACAGCGCCAGCCAGGCCAGGTTGATGAAGGCGGAGCCGAGCAGCGTGATGAACAGCCGGTCGCCCCGCGTGGTCTCGATCCCCAGCACGCCCTGGCGGGGCGTCTCAGGGAACCGGATGGCGAGAAAAGTGAAGACGATCAGCAGCGTGGCGATGCCGCCGAAGAAGATCGCCGTTTCGGTGGTCCAGGCCATCCATGCCATTAGGTGATCTCGCCCACGTGTTTGCAGAATTCTTCGAATTCGCCGCTGTCCAAAAATGAAACTACGAGTTCATCGCTTTCGCTAAATACAAACTGGATAGTCATATCTGAAGGGTGAATTTCTATCCATCGGGCGGCCATCTGATTGATTTTTTGGATCCCTTCGATCAGCAATTCGTTTTCAAGTCCGTCTGTGTCTTTCGTTTTTTGCGTGCAAGTGCAGGTGTATCCGGTCAGCGAGACAAGTTTCATTTTCATTCAACTCCTATACGCGCCCGAGGGCGAAACCCTTGGCGATGTAGTTGCGCACGAACCAGATGACCAAGGCGCCCGGCAGGATGGTCAGCACCCCCGCCGCGGCCAGCACGCCCCAGTCGAGGCCGGAGGCCGACACGGTGCGGGTCATCGTCGCCGCGATCGGCTTCGCGTCGACCGAGGTCAGGGTGCGCGACAGCAGCAGCTCGACCCAGCTGAACATGAAGCAGAAGAACGCGGCGACCCCGATTCCGCTCGCGATCAGCGGCATGAAGATCCGCAGGAAGAACCGCCCGAACGAATAGCCGTCGATATAGGCGGTCTCGTCGATCTCCTTCGGGACCCCGCGCATGAAGCCTTCCAAAATCCACACCGCCAGCGGCACGTTGAACAGGCAATGCGCCAGCGCGACCGCGATGTGGGTGTCGAAGAGGCCGACCGAGGAATAGAGCTGGAAGAACGGCAGCGCGAACACCGCCGGCGGGGCCATGCGGTTGGTCAGCAGCCAGAAGAACAGGTGCTTGTCGCCGAGGAACCGGTAGCGCGAGAAGGCGTAGGCCGCGGGCAGGGCGGCGGCGATGGAGATGGCGGTGTTCATCACCACGTAGATCAACGAGTTGACGTAGCCCATGTACCAGCTCGGGTCGGTGAGGATCGTGCGGTAGTTGGCGAAAGTCAGGTCGTCAGGCCACAACGAAAAGGTCGACAGGATCTCGCCATTGGTCTTCAGGCTCATGTTCACCAGCCAGTAGATCGGCAGCATCAGGAACACGAGGTAGAGGGTCATGGTGATCAGGGCGCCGGGACGAACGCGGGTCATTTCCGGCCCTCCCGCGCGTCGAGCGAGGTCATCACGGTGTAGAACACCCAGCTGACCAGCAGGATCACCAGGAAATACATCAGGGAGAACGCCGCCGCCGGGCCGAGGTCGAACTGGCCGAGCGCCATCTTCACCAGGTCGATGCTGAGGAACGTGGTGTCGTTGCCGGGGCCGCCGCCGGTGACCACGAAGGGTTCGGTGTAGATCATGAAGCTGTCCATGAAGCGCAGCAGGATGGCGATCATCAGCACGCCCGCCATCTTGGGGAGTTCGATGAAGCGGAACACCGCCCATCGGCTTGCCTGATCGATGCGCGCCGCCTGGTAATAGGCGTCCGGGATCGACTGCAGCCCGGCATAGGCCAGCAGGGCCACCAGCGAGGTCCAGTGCCACACGTCCATCACGATGACCGTGGCCCAGGCCGCGTAGAAATCCTGGGTGTAGTTGTAGTCGACGCCGAGCCGCGCCAGCGTCCAGCCCAGCAGCCCGATGTCCACCCGCCCGAAGATCTGCCAGATCGTGCCGACCACGTTCCACGGGATCAGCAGCGGCAGCGACATCAGCACCAGGCAGAAGCTTGCCCAGAAGCCCTTCTTGGGCATGTTGAGCGCGATCAGCACGCCCAGCGGCACCTCGATGGCGAGGATGATCGCGGAAAACGCGATCTGGCGGCCCAGCGCGTTCCACATGCGGTCGGAGGCGAGCAGCTCGCGGAACCATTCCAGCCCGGCGGGGAAGAACTGGTTGTTCCCGAACGTGTCCTGCACCGAGTAGTTGACCACGGTCATCAGCGGGATCACCGCCGAAAAGGCGACCAGCGCCAGCACCGGCAGGACCAGCAGCCAGGCCTTCTGATTGACCGTCTTGTCGTTCATCGGGGCGCTTCCTCTCGGTGGTTCCGGGGGCGGGCGGGGCGGTTCGCAGACGCGCCGGCCGGTCAGGCCGCCGCGCCCTCGACAAGCCAGTCGTCGGCGTAGACGTTCACATGGGCGGGATCGAAATGCAGGCGGGTGAGGTCGGGCCCGAGCACCGCGTCTTCGGGCGCGATCACGTTGACCTCGCGGCCCTCGACCTCGGCCCGCACGATCTTGTGGCGGCCCACGTCCTCCACCCGGCGGATGCGGGCGGGGAGGCCGGCGCCCGAGCCGTCGTCGGGGCCGAGCCGGGCGTATTCCGGGCGCACCCCGATCTCGACCTTGCCGGTCAGCCCGCGATAGGCCGCCCCCAGCGTCACCGTCCCGCCGGGCACGCGGGCGACGCGCCCCTCGACCTCCGCCGGCAGCAGGTTCATGCCGGGAGAGCCGATGAAGTAGCCGACGAAGGTGTGGGCGGGGCGTTCGAACAGCGCCTCGGGCGTGCCGATCTGGACCACGCGGCCCTCATGCATCACCACCACCTTGTCGGCGAAGGTCAGCGCCTCGGTCTGGTCGTGGGTCACGTAGATCATGGTGTGGCCGAACTCGTGATGCAGCGATTTCAGCTGGGTGCGCAGCTCCCATTTCATGTGGGGGTCGATCACGGTCAGCGGCTCGTCGAAGAGCAGCGCGTTCACGTCCTCGCGCACCATGCCGCGGCCGAGGCTGATCTTTTGCTTGGCGTCGGCGGTCAGCCCGCGGGCCTTGCGGCTCAGCTCCCCCTCCATCCCGATCATCGCGGCGATGCGCGCCACCCGTTCGGCGATATAGGCGGGATCGGCGCCGCGGTTGCGCAGCGGGAAGGCGAGGTTCTCGCGCACCGTCATGGTGTCGTAGACCACGGGGAACTGGAACACTTGGGCGATGTTGCGCGCGGCCGTCGGCGCGTCGGTCACGTCGACGTCGTCGAAGAGGATCCGCCCCTGGGACGGGCGCAGCAGCCCCGAGATGATGTTGAGCAGCGTGGATTTTCCGCAGCCCGACGCGCCGAGCAGGGCGTAGGCCTCCCCGTCCGCCCAGTCGTGGTCGAGCTGTTGCAGGGCGTAGTCCTCCGGCCCCCGGGGCCGGGCGAGGTAGGAATGCGCGAGGTTGTCGAGGGTGATCTTGGCCATGTCCGGTTCCCCCCTCAGGCCGCCGCGGCGTAGGCGGCGGGGGCGGCCAGCCGCCCGTCGGGGGCGAAGAGGTAGACATGCGCGGGGTCGAGCCACACGGTCAGCGGCGCCCCGATGGCGAGGTCATGGATCCCGTGCATCAGCCCCACCCAGCGGGCGCCGGCATGGTCGAGATGCACGAAGGTCTCCGACCCGGTCAGCTCGGTCACCACCAGATGCGTCTCGAACGGGATCGCGGCTGTGGCGTCGGAGGTCAGCTCCAGATGGTTGGGCCGGAAGCCCGCGGAATAGCGCCCGTCGGGGATGCCGGCGAAGCCGCCCGCGGCCGGGACCGCGCGGCCGCCTTCGAAGACCAGTTCGCCGCCCCGCTTCTCCACCGAAACGAAATTCATCGGCGGATCCGAAAACACCCGCGCCGTCACCGCGTCGGCCGGGCGGCGATAGACGTCGGGCGTCGGGCCGAACTGGGTGATGCGCCCTTCCCAGAGCGTGGCGACCTTGCCGCCGAGCAGCAGCGCCTCCTCCGGCTCGGTGGTGGCGTAGACGAAGATGGCGCCCGACTCCTCGAAGATGCGGGGGATCTCGATGCGCAGCTCCTCGCGCAGCTTGTAGTCGAGATTGGCCAGCGGCTCGTCCAGCAGCACGAGGCCCGCGCCCTTCGCCAGCGCCCGGGCCAGCGCGCAGCGTTGCTGCTGGCCGCCCGAGAGCTCGAGCGGGCGGCGGTCGAGCATCGGGGTCAGCTTCATCATCGCGGCGGTGTCGCGCACGGCGCGGTCGATCTCCGCCGCGGGCCGGCGCTGCAGGCGCAGGGGCGAGGCGATGTTGTCGTAGACCGTCATCGAGGGGTAGTTGATGAACTGCTGGTAGACCATGGCGACCTGCCGGTCCTGCACCCGCATGCCGGTGACGTCGCGCCCCTCCCACAGGATCCGCCCGGAGGAGGGGACGTCGAGCCCGGCCATCAGCCGCATCAGCGAAGTCTTGCCCGAAAGCGTCGGCCCGAGCAGCACGTTCATGGTGCCGGGGGTCAGGGTCAGGTCGGTGGGATGGATATGGGGCCGGCCCGCCACGGTCTTGGCCACGCCGTCGAGCGTCAGGGTCATCGCGCCCCCCCGGCGCGCGGCCTGGCGGGGCGGGGCGCGCGGAGGGTCGCGACGTCGGCGGCGAGGACGCCCGGCGCGCAAGCGGCGCGAACGGCTGGCGGAACCGTCATGCTTACCCTCCCTGGAGTTGTTTTCTTGACCTCCAACAGGGCATGACTCGACCGCCTGCGTCAATCACGCATGTTCGAATTCTTTCGGTCCTTGAAATGCGTTTCTGACGTAGGGGATGCAGGATATTAAGTGGCCATGGAGGGGCTTGCGCGCTCGGGTTTCGCTGTGCGAAACTTGCGATGCGCGCGCGAAAATATTCGCTTCCGCGCGATTTTCGGCGCATCTCCAGATGCGCCGCCCTCCCGTGCTCCCTCAACCGGAACCCGTCGCATGGCCCAGACCTTCCGCCACCCCGAGATCCTCGAAATCGCGCGCGTCGAAGGCAAGGTGACCGTCGAGGACCTGGCCGCCCGCTTCGACGTCACCGTGCAGACCATCCGCCGCGATCTGGCGGAGCTGGCCGAGGCGGGGCGGCTGGCGCGGGTGCATGGGGGGGCGGTGCTGCCCTCGGGCGTGTCGAACATCGGCTACGAGGCGCGGCGCGCGCTCAACCAGAAGGCCAAGGCCGCCATCGGGCGGGCCTGCGCGCGGGATCTGCCGGACGGGGCGTCGGTGTTCATCTCGATCGGCACCACGACGGAGGCGATGGCGCGCGAACTGCTGGGCCATCGCAACCTGATGGTGGTGACCAACAACCTCAACGTCGCCAACATCCTGGCGGAGAACCCCGATTGCGAAGTGGTGGTGACCGGCGGCCGCCTGCGCCGGTCCGACGGCGGCCTCGTCGGCGACCTGACCGCGGCGGGGATCGAGCGTTTCCGCTTCGACATCGCGGTGATCGGCTGTTCGGCGCTGGATGCGGGCGGGGACCTGCTGGATTTCGATCTGGAGGAGGTCCGCGCCTCGCGCATGATCGTCGCCCAGGCCAGGCAAGTGCGGCTGGTGGCCGACCACACCAAATTCCACCGCCGCGCGCCGGTGCGCATCGCGTCGCTCGCCCAGGTCGACGCCTTCTACACCGACCGCGCGCCCGAGCCGGAGCTGGCGGCGCGCTGCGCCGAATGGGGGGCGGAGGTGCGGGTCTGCGGGTGAGCGGGGCGGGGACGGAAGGCGGGCTCGCGCCCGCCCTACGCGCTCTGCGGCCTCAGAACTCCAGGCAGACTTTTCCGAAATGACGCCCGGCGGCCTGATGGGCGAAGGCCTCGGCCAGCCCCTCCAGCCCGAAGGCCCGGTCGATCACGGGGCGGATGCCCGTCGCCTCGAGCCCCCTCACAAACTCCTGCTGGTGGCGACGGCTGCCCACGATCAGGCCGTGCAGGCGTTGCTGGCGGGCCATGAGCAGGCCGGTCGGGATCTCTCCCGCCCGCCCCGTGAGCACGCCGATCAGCGAGATATGGCCCGCCACCCGCGTCGCCGCGATGGATTGGGCCAGCGTCCCGGCGCCGCCGACCTCGATGACATGATCCGCGCCGCGCCCGCCGGTCAGCTCGCGGACCTTCATCCCCCAGTCCGGCGTCTCGCGGTAGTTGATCGCATGGGCCGCGCCCAGCTCGCGCGCCCGCTCCAGCTTTTCGTCGGAGGAGGAGGTGGCGATCACCGTCGCGCCCATCGCCCGCGCGATCTGCAGCGCGTAGATCGAGACGCCGCCCGTCCCCAGCACCGTCACCACGTCGCCCGCCTTCAGCCCGCCATTCACCACCAGCGCCCGCCAGGCGGTCAGGCCGGCGGTGGTGATGGTGGCGGCCTCGACATGACTCCAGCCGGCGGGGGCGCGGGTGAACCAGGTGGCGGGGGCGGTCACCGCCTCGCGCGCATAGCCGTCGATGCCGTCGCCGGGCACGCGGGCGAAGTCGCTGGGCACGCCCGCCCCGTCCTGCCAGTCAGGGAAGAAGCACGAGACCACCGCGTCGCCGGGCGCGAATTCGGTCACGCCCTCGCCCACGGCCTCGACCTCTCCGGCCCCGTCGGACATCGGGATCCGGCCGTCCGCGGCGCCGTCGGGCCGGGTGGCGACCATCAGGTCGTGGTAGTTGAGCGAGCTCGCCCGGATCCGCACCCGGATCTCGCCACGGCCCGGCCGGGGGGCGTCGGGCGCGTCGGCCAGAACGAGGTTCTCCAGCCCGCCGGGGGCCCTGAGGGTGATCTGTCGCATAATCGCTCGCCTTCCCTGTCGTCGCCCGCGTGCCGGGCCGGATCGGCGCGCAGGATGCACCGAGGGGCGGGGCGAGGCCATGCCCCCTCCGCCCGCGCCCCGCGACCATCCCGCGCGCGCGCCCTGGTTTCATTGACTGCGAGGGAACGCGGGCGCCTCATGCAAGCCTCTTTCCCGCCTCAGGAATCGCCTCATGTCCATGCCCACGCCCCCGTTGTCCAAGCTCCGCCGCCTCGGCGACGCCGTGCATCTGTCCGGCGAACTCGGCTTCGGCCCGGACGGGACCCTGCCCGAGGGCGTCGCGGCCCAGACCGAAAACGCCATCGACCGCATCGCGGCGACGCTGGCGGCCGAGGGGCTGGACCTGACGGACGTCGTCTCCGCCGCCTGCTACCTGACCGACCGCGCCGATTTCGCCGCGTTCAACGCGGTCTACGCCGCGCGCTTTCCGCAACCCTACCCGACGCGCACCACCATCGAATGCGGCCTGATGATCGACGCCAAGGTCGAGATCACCGTCATCGCCAAGGCGCGCTGAGCGTGGCCGGGGCGGGGGAAGGACACGGCGCGGAGGTCATCGTTCTGGGCGCCGGCATGGTCGGCGTCGCCGCCGCTCTGGCGCTGCAGGCGGCGGGCCGCGCCGTCACGCTGGTCGACCGCGGCCTGCCGGGGCGCGAGACCTCCTACGGCAACGCCGGCATCATCCAGGCCGAGGCGGTGGAGCCCTACGCCCTGCCGCTGAACCTGCGCACCCTGATCCGGATGGGGCTGAAGCGGGACAACGCGCTCAACTACGACCTCGCCGCGATGCCCGGGCATCTGCCGGGGCTGCTGCGCTATCTTTTCAACTCGCGGACCTCGAAGCACCGGGCGATCTCGGCCACCTATCGGGTGCTGGCGGAAGGGTCGACCGCCGCCCACGCCCCCCTGATCGAGGCCTCGGGCGCCGACGCCCTGATCCGCCGCGAGGGGTTCCGCCAGATCTACCGGACCCAGCAGAAGCTCGACGCCGAGGTGCGCGAGACCGAGCGGCTCGCGCGTGATTACGACGTGGATTCGACGGTGCTCGACGGCGACGCGCTGGCGGCGGCGGAACCCAACATCAAGCGGCGCATGGCCGGCGCGGTGCAATGGAACAGGGCCTGGACCTGCTCGGATCCCGGCGGGCTGACCGGGGCTTACGCGGAGCTCTTCGTCGCCCGCGGCGGGGCGTTGGTTTCCGGCGACGCGGCCAGCCTGACCGCGGACGGCGCCGGCTGGAAGGTGATCACCGAACATGGCGCGGTCGCCGCCCCCGACGTGGTGGTGGCGCTGGGCCCGTGGTCGCCGGCGCTGCTGGCGGGGTTCGGCTACCGCGTCGCCATGGTGCGCAAGCGCGGCTATCACCGCCATCACCGCTGCGAGGCCGGGCCGGTCCTGCCGTTGATGGATGCGGATCATTCCGCCGTGCTGTCGCCGATGCGGGCCGGGCTGCGGATCCTGACCGGGGCGGAGCTGACCGCCGACGACGCCCCCGCGACGCCCGTGCAGCTCCTGCGCGCCGAAGCCGGGGCCGCCGAGCTTTTCGACATCGGCGCCCCGGTGGAGAACGAGCCCTGGAAGGGCGTGCGCCCCTGCCTGCCCGACATGCTGCCGATGATCGGCGAAGCGCCGCGCCACAAGGGCCTTTGGTTCGATTTCGGCCACGGCCACCAGGGGTTCACCCAGGGCCCGGTCTCCGCGGAATTGCTGGTGCGGGCGATGGCGGGCGAGAAAGACGCGGTGCTCGACGCGCTGGCCCCGTCCTCGCGCCGCTTCGCCTGACGGGGGGCGGGGCGCGCCGGGCGCGAGGCCCGGCGCCCCGCCTCAGCCCACCGGCACGGGGGGCGTGTCCGAAAATTCGTCCAGCGGCCAGATCGGGCGGCGCAGCTTGTGGAAGCGCACCTTGGCATGGTCATGCGTCGCGAGCCCGCCGCTGTCCGCCAAAATCACCCGGCGCGACATCGGCTCGAACGCGGCTCGAAAATGGTGGGCGGATTTCACCGCGACCACTTCGTGGGCGGCGGGCTCGGCGCCCAGCACCTTGAACATCTGCTGGTCCCAGGCCTGCAGCGCGTTCGTCGAAATCGCGACGCGCACGCCCCCCGCCTCGACCAGCGCCGAGGGCCCCATCGCCATGGTCACGCCGACATGCATCGGCCCTTCGCAGGTGAAATCCCCGTCCGACAGGCCGATGACGCGGCCGGTCAGCGCCACCGGCGGTCCGTAGCTTTCGGGATGGCGGCGCGCGCCAAGCGTCAGCGCGACCTCCGCCCCCAATCCGGCCGCATGGCATTCCGCCGCCGAGACCGGGTCGGTCATCACCCCGAAGAGCGCGTTTTCGGCCCCGGCTTCGATCAACGCCTCCAGCAACCGCACCCCGTCGCCATAAGCGCCCGAGCCGGGATTGTCGGAAAAGTCGGCGATCACCAGCGGGCGCGGGTCGTCGGAGGGGGCGGTGGCCAGCGCCATCGCCTCGGGCAGGGACAGGATCTCCACCGTCTGCTCGGCGCGGCGGCGCCAGGCGGCTTCGTAAATCGTCATCGCGGCGGCGCGGGCGGCGGGCTCGGCCCCCTCGACTGCGGCGTCGTAGGAGACGTGGAAACTCGGCCCCGCCTCGGCGATGTCGGACTGGGTGAAGCCGGCGCAGATGTCGACCGACAGAAGCGCCGGGTTCGCCGCCTCCATCGCCGCGGCCATCTCCAGGAAGTCCGACATCGGGCCGCCTTGCGTGCGGCCATGGTTGCAGCCGTCGAGCATCGGGCCCTGCAGGCGGATAACCTTCGGCGCGATTTCGCCGGCCATTGCGCGCTCCAAAAGGTCGGCGGCGCGGGCGGCGGTCTCGTATTGGTCGATATGCGGATAGGTGCGGTAGGGCAGGATCAGATCGGCGAGCGCGGCCATCCGCGGCGTGACGTTGGCGTGGAGGTCGAGGGTGATGGCGATGGGCACGCCGCCGCCCAGCCGGTCGCGCAGGCCCTCGAGCAGGGCGCCCTCGGCGTCGTCCTCGGTCTCGGTCACCATTGCGCCATGCAAGGCGAGCAGGACGCCGTCATAGGTCCGGCCCTCGGCGGCGGCGAAGAGCTTGCCGCGCAGCGCGTCCCACGCCTCCGCCGTCGCTTTCCCGTAGGGGGTGGCGTTGGCGACGATGGGTTGCGTCAGGGTCCAGCCGAGCCGGTCCGCGGCGTCGAGATGGGCGGCGATTTCCGTGCGCGTGCCGCGAAGCGCGGGGGGGATGGCGTCGCCCTCCAGCATCATGCGGCTGGCGAAGCTTTCGAGCGTGGTCGGCAGGACGCAGAAGGTGTTGGTCTCATGCGCGATCTGGGCGGAAAGCACGCGCCGGGACTTGGGGCGGGTCATGAGCGGAGCCTTTCGAGGTCGGGAACCGGGCGCCCGAGGCCGAGCGCCGCCAGCTGCGCCTCCACCGCCTGCGCAACGGCCAGCAGGCGCGCGTCGCCCCCTTTGCGTCCGCAGAGCTGGATGGCGAAGGGCAGGCCGTCCGCATCCAGCCCGCAGGGCAGCACGATGCAGGGATGCCCGGTCAGCGTCAGCCCGTAGGCCATGGCGAGCCAGTGGAAATAGGTCCGCATCGGCCGACCGCCGAGCGTCATCGGCGCCAGCGTCGCATGCGCGAAGGGGGGCGTGCCGACCGCGGGGGCGATGAGGATGTCATGCGCCTCCATGAACCCCAGGAAGCGGCGGTAGAGCGCGGTATGCGCCCCCTGCGCCCAGGCGGCGTCGCGGAAGGTGAAGGTCTCGGCCTGTTCGAGGTTTTCGAGGATGTTGGGGCCGAGCAGCGCGCGTTCGGCAGCGGGCCGGTCGCCGTGGGAGGCGATGAATTGCAAGGCGCGCTGGATGTCGAAGATCCGGTCGGCGTTTTCCAGCGGCGGGTCGGCGCGCGTCGCCCGCGCGAAGGCGGGGGCGAGGGTTAGTATCACCTCCTCGAACCGCGCGCGGATGGCGGGCTCGACGGGGGCGAAGCCGAGATCGGGGCTGATCGCGGCGGTCAGGGACGCGAGGTCCACGGGCAGGGGAGGGGAGAACGCCTCGCCCAAGGGAACCGAGAGCGGGTCGCGCGGATCATAGGCCGCGATGGCCTGCATCAGCAGCGCGGTGTCGGCGACCGTGCGCCCCATCGGCCCATGCACCGAGATCGGGGCGTATCCAAACCCCTTGCGATCCATGGGCGACAAGCCCGGCGACGGCCGGAACCCCACGATCCCGCAGAACGCCGCCGGGGTGCGCAGCGATCCGCCGGTGTCGGACCCGGTGGCGAGCGGCACCATGCCGGCGGCCAGCGCCGAGGCGGAGCCGCCCGAAGATCCCCCGCAGGTCCGCTCCAGATCGAACGGGTTGCCGGAGACGCCATAGACCGGGTTGGTCGAATTCCCGCCCGCGCCGAATTCCGGCACGTTGGTCTTGCCGACCACGATGGCGCCCGCGGCCCGCACGGCGGCCACGATCCGTTCGTCCGCCGTCGGCACATGGTCGGCGAAAAGCGGCGAGCCGAAGGTGGTGCGCAGCCCCTCCGTCTCCTGCAAGTCCTTGATGCCGATGGGCAGCCCGTGCAGCAGGCCGAGCGGGCGGCCCTCGGCCACCGCCGCCGTCGCCGCCACCGCCTCGGCCTTGGCCCGGTCGCGCGACATGGCGGTGATGGCGTTGAGCGCGGGGTTCACGGCGTCGATGCGCGCGAGGCAGGCGTCGAGCAGCTCGACCGGCGTGATCGCGCGGCGCCCGATCAGGGCGCGCGCCTCGACGGCGTCGAGGTCGCAGAGGTCGGTCATGGTCATCCTATGGCGGAAGCGGGCGCGGGCGTCGCGAGGTGGCATTCCACCAGTCCGGCCTTGTCGCGCAGGGTCTCGGGCCGCGTGGTCCGGCACACGTCCATCGCCGCCTTGCAGCGGGGATGAAAGGCGCAGCCGGAGGGCGGGTCGATGGGGTTGGGATAGGCGAGGCCCAGCTGCGTGTCCGGAATCCCCATGCCGGGATCGGGCGTCAGGACCGATTTCAACAGCGCCTCCGCATAGGGATGACGGGGCCCGGCGAAGAGGTTCGCGGTCTCCGACACCTCCACGATCCGGCCCAGATACATCACCGCCACCCGGTTCGCGAGATGCTCGACCACCGCGAGATTGTGGGAGATCAGGAGATAGGTGAGCCCCAGCTCCTTCTGCAGGTCCAGCAGCAGGTTGAGGATCTGGGACTGGACCGAGACGTCGAGGGCCGAGGTCGGCTCGTCGCAGATCACCACTTCGGGCCGCATGACCAGAGCGCGCGCGATGGCGACGCGCTGGCGCTGGCCGCCCGACATCTGGCCGGGATAGGTCTCCGCCACCCGGCGGGGGAGGCCCACGAGGTCCAGCGTCTCGGCCACCACGCGGGCGCGGTCGCCGGGCGCGCCGACATCGTGCACCTCCAGCGGCGCGGAGACGATCTGGGACACGGTCTTGCGCGGGTTCAGCGAGGAATAGGGGTCCTGGAACACCGGCTGGATCCGGCGGGCGCGGGCCTTGCGGTCGCCGGCCGACATCGGCACGCCGCCCACCAGAACCTCGCCGGAGGTCGGCGCCATCAGGCCCAGCAGGATACGCGACAGGGTGGTCTTGCCGCAGCCGCTTTCGCCGACCAGCCCCAGCACCTCCCCCTTGCGCAGCTGAAGCGACACGTCGTCGACCGCTTTCAGCGTGGCCGAGCCCTTCAGCATCCCCCTGGACACCTTGAACTGGCGGGAGACGCCGCGCAGCTCCAGCATCGGGGTTTCTTGAGCGTCAGGGGTCATGCCGCGGCCTCCGTGGTTTCGGCCAGCACGCAGCGCACGGCCCGGCCCTCGCCCAAGCGGGTCAGGCCGATGGGGCGGGCGCAGGCCTCGCGCGCCAGCGGGCAGCGCTCGCGGAACCCGCATTCGTGGAATTCGCCGATTAGGGACGGGACCACGCCGGGGACGGAGCCCAGATGCTCGCCCGGCCTGGTGCGCCCGGGGACCGGGATGCAGGAGAGGAGCCCGCGGGTGTAGGGGTGCTGGGGGTCGGCGAAGATCTCGGCGGCCGTGCCTGTCTCCACCACTTCGCCCGCATACATCACCGCCACCCGGTCGGCGACACGCGCGACGACGCCGAGGTCGTGGGTGATGAGGACCAGCGCCAGTCCCATCTCGCGCTTCAGCGCCAGCAGCAGGTGCAGGATCTGGGCCTGGATGGTGACGTCGAGCGCGGTGGTCGGCTCGTCGGCGATGATCAGCTCGGGCCCGCACATCAGCGCCATGGCGATCATCACCCGCTGGCGCAGGCCGCCGGAAAGCTGGTGCGGATACTGGCCCAGACGGCGGTCGGCGGCGGTGATGCCGACCTGCTCCAGCAGGGCGATGGCGCGGGCGCGGGCCTCGGCGCGGGAGACGCTGCGATGGGTCGTCAGCGCTTCCATCAACTGGTCGCCCACGGTGTAGGCGGGATTGAGCGAGGTCATCGGCTCCTGGAAGATCATCGCCATGCGGTCGCCGCGCAGTTTGCGAAGCTGCCTTGTCGACATGCCGCGCAGGTCCTGACCGTCGAAGGACAGTTCCGCCGCATCGCGACGGGCGCGCTTGGGGAGCAGGCCCATGATGGCGAGCGAGGTCAGGGATTTCCCGCAGCCGCTTTCGCCCACGATGCAGAGCGTTTCGCCGCGCTTCACCTCGAAGGACACGCCGCGCACCGCGTTCAGCGTGCCGCCGTCGACGGGCAGGGCGACGCGCAGGTCCTCGACCTTGAGGATCGCGTCGGTTTTCACGTCGGTCATCCTCTTCCCTCCGGCGCCATCACGTCGCGCAGCCCGTCGCCCAAAAGGTTGATCGCCAGCACCAGCACGAAGAGCGCGGCGCCGGGGATGGCGATCAGCCAGGGCTTGAAGAACATGGCCTTGCGGCCTTCCGACACCATCAGCCCCCAGGACGGGGTCGGCGGCTGGACGCCGAGGCCGAGGAAGCTGAGCGCGGCTTCGAGCAGGATGGCGTGGGCCATCTCCAGCGTCGCCACCACGATCAGCGCGCCGAGCACGTTGGGCAGGATCTCGGACATGATGATGCGGCGCACAGGCATCCCCAGCGCCTCGGCGGCGGCGACGTATTCGAGGTCGCGCACCTGGCGGGTCGCGGACCGCATCACCACCGCGAACCGGTCCCAAAGGAGGAACCCCAGCACCAGCACCACCACGGTCAGCGAGGACCCGGCGACGGCGACCACCGCCAGCGCCACCAGAATGACCGGCATCGACAGGCGCGTGGTCACGACGAAAGTCACGAACGCATCCACCCGCCCGCCGAAATAGCCGGCGGCGACGCCCATGGCGGTGCCGATCACGCCCGAAATCGCCATCGCCACCAGCCCGATGGTCAAGGAGATCCGGGCCCCGTAGATCATCCGGCTGAAGTAATCCCGCCCCAGCTGGTCGGTGCCCAGCCAATGGTCCGGGTTCGGCTTCGCCCCCCAGAACGGGTCGATCAGCCGGGTCGAGAGGCTCTGCGCATAGGGATCATGCGGAGCCACGACGGAGGCGAGGCAGGCCATCGCGATGAAGAAGATCAGCACCCCCGCCCCGAAGAGCACCCCGCCATGGCGCAGCGCGCGGCGGCGCATCCGGGCCCAGGGGCCGTTGGCGGGGGTGGAGGAGGAGCTGGCGGGCGCGGGGGCGGCTTGCATGTCGGTCATGTCGTCAGGCCACCCGGATCCGCGGGTCGAGCCACGCGTTGAACAGGTCGGCGACCAGCGCCAGCGCGATGTAGATGACCGAAAGCATCAGGACGATCCCCTGGACCACGGTGAAATCGGAACGTTGCAGGGAGATCCAGGCGAGCTGCCCGACCCCCGGCAGCGCGAAGATGGACTCGATCACGATCGACCCCGACAGCATGAAGCCGAACTGCACCGCGGCGAGGCTCACCACCGGGATCACCGCGTTGCGCAGCGCGTGCTTGAACAGCACCTTGCCGGTGCTCAGCCCCTTGGCGTGGGCGGTGCGGATATAGTCGCTCTGCAGCACCTCGATCATGCCGGCCCGGGTCAGGCGCATGATGGCCGGCGTCGCGTAATAGCCCAGCGCGATGGCCGGCATGATGTAGTGGTCGAAGCCCCCCGCGCCTGAGATCGGCAGCCAGCGCCACCACACCCCCAGCACCAGCATCAGGATCAGCGCGAACCAGAAGCTCGGCATCGCCTGGCCCAGCACGGCGATCCAGAGCGCGATGCGGTCGACGAAGGAATTGGGCCTGAGCGCCGCCGCCACCCCCAAGGGGATCGAGAGCGCCACCGCGAAGACCAGCGCCAGCGCGCCGAGGCCCATGGTGACCGGCATCCGCTCTCCGATCAGCTCGGCCACCGGCACGCGGAAATAGACCGACTGGCCGAGGTCGCCCCCGAGCGCCTTGCCGGCCCATTCGAAATACTGGATCGCCAGCGGCCGGTCGAAGCCGAACTGGATGCGGATCGCGTCGATATCCGCGGCGGTCGCGCCCTCGCCCGCCACCGCCACCGCGATGTCGCCCGAGGCGCGCAGCAGCATGAAGCTGATGATCGAGACGGTGACCGCCACCGCCAGCGCCAGCATCAGCCGCTTGAGAAGAAAGCCCAGCATGTTCCAGATCCCTCAGACGCCGACGGCGCGGAGGGCGGAGGGGATCGCCCTCCGCCCCGTTCGTTCCCGGCCCGCGCGAGGCGCGGGCCGGGCCTCAGCTCACTTCCAGCTCGACAGCGCGAAGTGCGGGATCTCGTCCGAGGTCGGGGTGAAGTTGAGATCGGAGGTGTAGGCGTAGGTGTAGGGATAGGACCACAGCGGCAGCCAGTAGGCCTCGGCCGCGATTTTCTTGAGCGCCTTGGAATAGACGTCCTTGCGGACCTCCGGATCGGTGGAGGTGTCGCCCTTCTCGAGCCACGCCTTCACCTCGGCGTCCTTGTAGGTGTCGTCCGCGCCGCCCTTGAAGAACACGGAGGTCGAGGCCGACACGTCGCCGATCGAGTTCGAGCCCCAGGTCAGGTAGCTCATCTGCGAGCCGCCCGAGCGCACCGCATCGCGGATCGCGGCGTATTTGCCGTAGTTCATCGTCGCCTTGACGCCGACCTTGGCCATGTCGCCGATCATCGCCTCGGCCATCTCGCGGTTGCGATAGACGTCGAGCGTGATCTCGAACCCGTCGGGATAGCCGGCCTCGGCCAGCAGGGCCTTGGCCTTGGCGGGGTCGTAGTCGTAGACGGTCACGTCCTGCTCGCAGCCGAACTGCTCGGGGAAGCAGGCGGAGTTCACCACCCGCGCGCCGCCGGGAAAGAGGTTGTCGACGATGGACTGCCGGTTGATGGCGTGGGAGATCGCCTGGCGGACCTTCGCATTGGTCACCGGGCTTTCGCCCGCGGTCCCGGCCGCGTCGAAGCCGAGATAGCCGATGCGCATCGTCTCCGCGTCCACCACCGTCAGGTCGGGCATGCCGCGCAGACCCTCGGCCTGATCGACCTCGACCTTCCACATCCAGTCGATGCCGCCGGTCATCAGCTCGGCCAGCTGGGTGTTCTTGTCGGGCAGGGTGCGCATGACCAGCTTGCCGATCTGCGGCTGGCCCTTGGCCTCGTTGGGGAAGTAGTTCTCGTTCTTGACGAATTCGATGGTCTCGCCGCGCACCACGTCGGCGACCTTGTAGGGGCCGGTGCCGATCGGCGCTTTTTCCATCCCCTCCTGGCCGACCTCGGCCATGTACTGGTCGGGATAGATCGGCAGCGGGCTCGCGAGGAATTCGAGCGCGGCGGGGAACGGCTCCTTCAGGTGCAGGCGCACCTTGTGGTCGCCCAGCTTCTCGGCGCCCTTGATCCAGGCGACGGTCTGCTGCGACTTGGCCTTGGCTTCGGGACTGGGGAAGTAGTTGAAGGTGTAGACCACGTCGTCGGCGTCGAATGTCTCGCCGTTATGGAAGGTCACGCCCTCGCGCAGCTCGAAATCCAGCGTGACGTTGTCGACCCAGGTCCAGGACATCGCCAGCAGGGGCTTGTATTCGCCGCTGGTCGGATCGCGCCAGATCAGGGTGTCCCAGATCAGCCGGCTCAGGATCACGCCGTCGCGCGAGGTGGACTGGTAGAAGTTCAGCGCCTCCACCTCCTGTTCGAAGGCGAAGGTCAGCGTATCGTCGGCCTTGCCGGCGAGCGCCGGGTTCAGGGGCGCGGCCAGCGCCGCCAGAGCCGCGGCGCCGAGCAGCGCGCGGCGCGAGGAGCGAGGGGTGAAGGTCCGGATCATGTGTCGTGTTCCCTGTTGCGCGAGGATCTCTCGAGGCCCCGGCGGTTTTCCGCTCTGAGACCCAAAGTATCGGTGTGCGATACTTGAGCGATGCATTACGATAATTAGAGTTGCCGATTCGGGATTGAGCGTCAATCAATTGATGGCGCGCTTGGCAAGGGAGGTCGGCATGAGCACGAATCACGCGCAGCCTCGGGGCGTTCGCGGAAAACTTGAGCATACGGAGGTCGATCCGCAGGCAGCGCCGGACGCCGCCGCGCGGGCCGAGCCGCTGTTCGTCGCCGCGGTCGAGCGCGCCCTGCGGGTGCTGGAGACGGTGTCGCGCAACCATGCGCCGATGAGCCTGACCGAGATCGCCGCCGCGTCCGGCTACGGCAAGAGCGCGGCGCAGCGCCTGACCCATACGCTGCTCGGCCTCGGCTATCTCAGCAAGGATCCCGAGACGAAGCGGTATGCGATGACGGTGCGCGCGCTCGACCTCGCGCACGGGTTCCTGTCGACCGATCCGCTGATCAACGCCGGTCTTCTGCATCTGATCGACACGCGCGAACGTTGCGGAGAGACCATCAACATGGGCCGGCTCTACGGCTCGGATTTCATCTATACGGTGCGGCTGCCCGCGCGGCGGGCCAACGTGGCGGCGGCGCTGGTCGGGCGGCGCCAGCCGGCCTATTGCGCCTCGGGCGGACGGGCGATCATGTCCCGGATGGCGCCGGGCGACGTGACCGCCCTGCTCGACAGCCGCCCGCTCACGGCCCTGACCCCGATGACCCTGACCGACCGCGGCGCGGTGCTGGAGCGGATCGAGCAGGCGCGGATGGAGGGATTCGCCGCCACCGATCAGGAGGTGCTGCTGGGCGAGCTCGCCGTCTCCGCCCCGATCACCGGCCGCCATGGGGAGCCCATCGGGGCGGTGCAGAGCTCGGTCTCCACCGCGTCCTGGACGCTGGAACGGGTGAGGGCGGAGCTGGCGCCCAAGGTGATGGAGGCGGCGCGGCTGATTTCGGCGCCGCGGTATTGATGGCGGGCGGCCGGCGGGTTCGCGCCCGCCCTACGCGGGGCTGAGCGTCAGGCGATCAGCCTCAGCCGCCGCGCCACCGCCACCGCCTGGGTGCGCGACGAGGCGTCGAGCTTGGAGTTGATGTTGCGCAGATGGGTGCGCACCGTGCTGTCGGACACGAACAGCTTCGCGGCCATGGCGGCGTTGGAATAGCCTTCGGCCAGGAGGGCGAGGATCTGCGTCTCTTTCTGGGTCAGCGCGTCGAGCGGCGCGAAATCCGGCGCGGGATCGAGCGGCGTCGGGCTCGGTGCGGGCAGGGCGGCCAGCAGGTCCTGCAGCCAGGCCCGGAAATGCGGGTCGCGCCCGTTGCGCGCCGACGGGGCCATGGCGTCGGCGGCCGCCGCGCGGATCGAGTCGGCCACGGGCTGACCCTCGTCGACGATCAGCCGCATCAGCCCTTCGCGCGCCGCTTCTCCCAGCACTTCGCCCAGCGCGGCGGCGGCTTTCGCCCGCTCGCCCGTCTGATGCAGCGCCGCGCCCTCCAGCAGGCGCAGGGCGCAGGCGCGGCGCAGGCGGCGCTCACGGCGGGCGATGGCGATCTCGCGGTGCAGGACGGGCAGGGCCTCGGCCCCGCGGCCCTGCCAGAGGTCGAGCCGGATCGAGGTCAGCTCGGGGAATTCCAGATCGTTGGCGCGGAACCGCAGGCTGCGCGCCTGCGACCAGAGGGTCGCGTCCTGGGCGAGCGCGATCTGCTCGCGCGCCGCCTCGGGATGGCCCCGGCGCATCATGGCGCGCGCCCGCTCCAGCCTGGCGGAGGCCGCGACCCGGATCAGCCCGCGGCGATGGCCGATATGCTCCAGTTCGCCCAGCAGGTCGAAGGCCTCGTCGAGCTCGCCTTCCTCGAAGGCGATGCGCGACAGCATGACATGGCCGAGGATCAGGTGGTCGACCAGCCCGACGTCGCGGGCCATGGGCAGATGCAGATGCAGCAGATGCGCCGCCTGGCGCAGGTCGTTGGCCTCATAGACCGCGGCGGCATGGAACATCGCCGCATAGCCATTGCCATCGGCGCGCCCGGCCCCCGCCTCCCGGCTGGCGGCGAGCGCGAGGCGGAAGCGGGCGGCGGCGTCGCGGAAGCGCCCCTCGTGGAAATCGATCACGCCCTCGGTCGCCTCGGCATACATGACGTTGAACGCGTTGGCCCCGGCGGCGTCGGCGGAGGCCGCGGCCCCGCCGCCATCCGGATCGCCGGCGGCGAGGCGGGCGCGGGTCAGGCTGGCGCGGGCCTCGTCCACGGCGCCGACCACGGTGAACACCGTGGTCATGCAGTTGGAAAGGACCCCGGCCGCGTAGCGGGAGCGCAAAGGCTGGTCGGGAAGCGCCAGTCGCCCCGCCTCATAAGCCGCGGGATAGTCGTCCATCATCGACAGAAGCAGCGGCCGGATCGCGCGGGCCTCGGCGGCGAGCCCCGGATCCGCGGCACGCTCCAGCCCCGAGGCGTCGAGCATCGCGCCTGCCTCGCGCGGGCCGCGGGTGAAGCAGGCGGCCCAGATGCGCACCAGAAGCAGGCCGGGCCGGCCGTCGAGCGCCGCGTCGGGCAGCGCGTCGAACCAGCGGGCCAAAAGACGGGTGCGGCCCTGCTCCAGGAAGCCGCGGCCGTAGGTTTCCAGCAACGCGGCGGCGGCCTCGACATCCCCGCCCTCCACGCAATGGTCGATGGCCGGCACCGGGCGCCCGGCGGCGGCGTACCAGCGTGCGGCGGCGGCGTGCAGGGCCGGCGCCTCGCCCGGCATCCGGCGGTCGAGCTGGGCGCGCAGGAAATCGGCGAAGAGGCTGTGATAGCGATAGCTCCGCTCCGCCCCCTCGGCGGGCGACAGCAGGATGTTGCTCTGGGCCAGCGTCTCCAGGATTTCGGCCGATCCGCCTTGCGGGTGCAGCGCGTCGCAGAGCTCGGGCAGCAGATGGCGCAGGATCGAGGTGCGCAGCAGGAAATCCAGCCGCTCGGGCGGCTGGCCGGCCAGCACGTCCTCGGCCAGGTAGTCGGCCACCGCGCCTTCGGACCCCGCGAAGCGCGCCACGAAGTCCCCCGCCTGCGCCCGGCGTTCCAGCGCCACGGCGGCGAGCCGCAGGGCGGCGGGCCAGCCCTCGGTCTTGCGGTGCAGGCCGGTCAGCTCGGCCTGGGTGAGCGGCGCCTTGCAGCGGCGCGCGAGGAAGGCGTGGCTCGCTTCCTCCGAGAACCGCAGGTCGGCGGCGTCCACCTCCTGCAACGCCCCCCGCGCCCGCAGCCGGGCGAGGCCGAGCGCAGGGGGCACGCGGGCGCCGACCACCAGGCGGGCGCCGGGTGGCAGGGCCTGGATCAGTTCCTTGACCAGGGAAAGGGCGGCGTCTTCGCGGATCATCTCGAAATCGTCGAGGAAGAGCGCGAAGGACCCCGCCCCCCGCGCCACCCGGTCGAGCAGGGCGAAGCCCCGGCCGGCGGTTTCGCGCAAGGTCCCCGGATCGGCGTCGAGCCCGATCTCGTCGAGCGCCGCGTCCAGTCCCGCCGCGAGCCGCAGCGCGTCGTTGTCGGCGGCGTCGAGCGTCAGCCACGCGCAGGGCGCGCCGTCGGCGACGAAGCGCTCGCGCATCTCCGCCATGAAGGTGGTCTTGCCGAAGCCGGAGGGCGCGCGCACCAGGGTCAGGGCCGGGCCGCCCGGGGCGCAGACCCGGTCGGCCAGAGCGGCGCGGGCCACATGGTCGGCCACCAGCCGTGGCGGGCGCAGCTTGCCGATGGCCATCGGGGGGGGGGCGGAACGGGCCGCGACGTCCGCGGACCGCTCGCCCACCGCGGCGGCGGCTCCCTGGTCTGACGCGCTCATCGGCTCTCCCGTTCGGCCGCAGCCTTCGGCCCCTTCGAATCGGATACGCGACGCGTCGCGCCTTCCGGGCCGTCTCGCGCCCAAGCTGGACCCTGCGCGAGGGCGGGTCCAGTCCCGCTATGCGGTATTCAGGCTCGCGCGGCCCGCAATATCGTCGGTTCCGACGATCCGCCCTTCCCCCCTCCTGGTCTAGATTGCGACGGCTTGCACGGCGCGAAGGGAACAAGGCGCCGGCGAAGGGAGGACGATTTGACCACCGTATTCGGGCTGCTCGACCGAGCGGCGCTCTGGCTTGCGCGCATCGGCGCGGGCGGCGCGCTGATCGCGCTCGCGGCGATGATGATCCATATCTGCGCCGACGCATTCTCGCGCTGGCTGTTCCATGCGCCGATCGCCGGCACGCTGGAAGTCGTCTCGCACTATTACATGACCGCGGTGGTGTTCCTGCCGCTGGCCCTGGTGCAGCGGGCGCGCGAACACATCACCGTCGACGTCTTCGCGCAGCTGATGCCGGCGAGCTGGGTGCGCTGGTGCGATCTGGTCGCGCTGGCGCTGACCGCGCTGCTGACCTGCGCCTTCACCGTCGCCTCGATCCAGCAGGCGCTGCGCGAGACCGCCAAGGGCGCCTATCTCGACGTGATCTTCTTCGACCTGTCGATCTGGGAGACGTTCTGGCTGATGGCTGCGGGCGCGCTGTTCGTCGCCACCGCCGCGGTGGTGGGCCTGCTGGCCGAACTCACCGGCCGCAAGGAGCGCGGCGTGCAGCGCGACCACCATGACCTCGGGGAGAGCCACCCGTGAACGACGCGCTGACCATCGTCCTGATCGCCGTCGGCATTCTGCTGATCCTGTTCATCATCCGCGTGCCCATCGCCGTGGCGCTGGGCCTCGTGTCCTTCGGCGGCATCACCTATGTGCGCGGCTTCGACGCCGCCTGGGGGGCGCTGCGCACCGCGCCCTACGAATTCGGCGCCCACTGGTCGCTGTCGGCCATCCCGATGTTCCTGCTGATGGGCGCGGCCTCCTACCGGGGCGGGCTGACCGGGTCGCTGTTCGAGGCGATGCGGGTCTGGTTCGGGCGTCTGCCCGGCGGGCTGGCCGTGGCCACCAACATGGCCTCGGCGGTCTTCGCCGCCGCGTCCGGGTCGTCGGTCGCGTCGTCGGCCGCCATGTCGCGCATCGCGGTGCCCGAGATGCTGGCGTCCAAATATCACCCCTCGCTCGCCACCGGCGTGGTGGCGGCGTCGGGCACGCTGGGCGCGCTGATCCCGCCGTCGATCATCTTCGTGATCTTCGGCTGGTACACCCAGACCTCCATCGGCGACCTGCTGATGGCGGGCGTGATTCCGGGCCTGCTGACCGCGGCCTGCTACACCGCGCTGATCCTCTTCATCGCGCTGGTCTGGCCCGACATGGCGCCGCGCGACACCCGCAAGCCGACCACGGCCGAGAAGTTCCGGGTGCTGCTGTCGATCTGGCCGGTGCCGGTGCTGATCCTGGCGGTGATCGGGTCGATCTATTCCGGCTTCGCCACCGCGACCGAGGCCGCGGCGCTCGGCGCCGCCGCCGCCATCATCCTGTGCGGCCTGCGCGGCACGCTGAACCGGACGTCGATCACCGCGATGGTGATGGACGTGATCAAGGGCGTCGGCTCGATCTTCTTCATCGCGCTGGGCGCGTCGCTGCTGACCCGCTTCCTCGCGCTGTCGGGCTTCCCGGCCTACATGAACGGCCTCGCCGAGACGGTCGTCTTCACGCAGCTGATGGTGATCGGGGTGCTGGTCGCGGTCTATCTGGTGCTGGGCGCGTTCCTCGACCCGATCGGGATCATGCTGATCACCCTGCCGATCCTGCTGCCGCTCTTCGCCGCCGCCGACCTCAACCTGATCTGGATGGGGGTGATCGTGGTGAAGATGATCGAGATCGGCATGCTCACCCCGCCGGTCGGATTGAACGTCTTCGTGGTCAAGGCCTCCATCGGCGACACGGTCAGCCTCGGCGCGATCTTCAAGGGCGTGTCGTGGTTCCTGTGCGCCGAGATCGTGATCATGACCCTGCTGATCGCCTTCCCCGAGCTCAGCCTGTGGCTGCCGAGCCTGATCCGCCACTGACGCGGTCCCGCGATCGCGGTCCGGAGGGGGACGCGCCCCCTCCGGCGACATCCAGACCCCACAACCGCCGCCCCGCCGCGATGCGCGAGGGCCGGACGGATCCAGAGGAAACCCAGATGAAACGCACCCTTCGCGCCGCCGCCCCCGCCCTGGCCGTCGCCGCCGCGCTCTCCGCGCTCGCCGGCGCGCCCCGGGCCGCGGCGGAGGAGCTGATCTACGGCACCCATGTGCCGTCGTCCCATGTCACCGCCGACAAGGCCGTGATCCCCTTCGCCGAAGCGGTGAAGGCGCAGACCGACGGCGACGTGACCATCCAGATCCAGTGGGGCGGCGCGGTGGCCAAGGAAGGCGCCATCCCCGGCGCGATCCGCGACGGGCTGATCGACATGGGCTTTCTCGCCGACGTCTACGCCGCCGCCGACCTGCCCAATTCGAACCTCTTCACCTCCATCGTCATGGGCGGCGTCGACAACCGGGTGATGACCGGCGTCGCCTCCGAGATCCGGCTGATCGGCTGCGAGGGCTGCGCCGAGGAGCTCGACGAATTCGACGCCTTCCTGCTGTCGGCCTCGGCCCTGCCGCCGCAGTACCTGATGTGCCGCGAGCCCATCGCCACGCTCGCCGACCTCAAGGGCCGCAAGGTCCGCGCCACCGGCCCGCTCGCCCGGCTGATGGCCAAATGGGGCGCCACCCCCGTCGCCCTGCCGACCTCCGACGCCTACGAGTCGCTGGAGCGCGGCCAGGTCGACTGCACCACCGGCATCGAGACCTTCATGAAGGACTACTCCTGGTGGGACTCGGCCAAATACGTGGTGGACCTGCCGCTCGGCACCTATCATGGCGTGCTGACGCTGATGTCGAAGAGCAAGTTCGATGACCTCTCCGACACCGCCAAGCAGGCGATCCTAGACCTTCAGCCCAAGCTGACCGCCGACAGCGCCTTCGCCTATTACGATGAGACCAAAACCGTGCGCGCCGAGGCCGAGACCGGGCATGGCGTGACCTATGTGACCGCCGGTCAGGATTTCCTCGACGCAAAGGCCGATTTCGCCGCCGGCGAAGTGCCCGAGGCCATCGCCAACGGCGACAAGCGCGGCGCCGCGGATTCCGCCGGCAAGGCCAAGCGCATGGCCGAGCTGACCGAGAAGTGGACCGCCATCGTCGCCGAGACCGGCGAGGACAAGGCCGCCTTCGAAGCCGCGCTCGACCGCGAGATCTACTCGAAGCTCGACCGCTGAACCCCTCCGCGCGGCCCGGCCTCGCCATCCGCACGCCGCGCGCGATCCGCGCCGCCTTCGGCCTCGCCGCCTCGGCCCTCGCGATGGGGGCCGCGACCGGCGCCCAGGCGACCGAGCTGGTCTACGGCACCCACGTCCCCTCGACCCATTCCACCGCCGACACGGTGATCGTGCCCTGGATCGACGCGGTCAAGCAGGCCACCGGCGGCGATTACGAGATCACCATGCAATGGGGCGGCGCGGTCGCCAAGAACGCCGCCATCCCCGGCGCGATCAAGGACGGGCTGATCGACATGGGCCTGATGCCCGACGTCTATTCCCCGGCCGAATTCCCCAGCTCGGTGGTCATCACTTCCATCGCGCTGCCCGGCGAGGACATCCGGGTGATGACCGGCGTCGCCTCCGAGGCGCGGCTGCTGAACTGCCCGTCCTGCGTCGAGGAATTCGCCGAGACCGACACGGTGCTGATCTCGTCCAGCGCCATCGCGCCCCAGTATCTGATGTGCGTCGAGCCGGTTAAGACCCTCGCCGATCTCGCCGGCAAGAAGGTTCGCGCCAGCGGCGCGCCGGCCCGCGTGATGGCGGCGCTCGGCGCCACCCCCGTCGCCCTCCAGTTCACCGACGCCTACGAGGCGCTGGAGCGCGGCCAGGTCGACTGCACCACCGGGGTGGAGACCTTCCTGAAGGACTACAACTGGTGGGACAGCGCCAAATACGTGCTCGATCTGCCGCTGGGCACCTATCACGGCGTGCTGATCCTCATGAACAAGGCCAAGTACGAGGACATGCCGGCTGAGGACCGCAAGGGCTTCGACGGCACGCTCGCGAAGATGACCGCCGACTACGCCTTCGTCTATGCGGACGAGACCGAGGCGGCCCGCGCCATGGCCCAGGCCGATCACGGGGTGACGTATCTCGAGCCCGGTCAGGACATTCTCGACGCCATCGAGAAGATCAAGGTCGAGGAGATCGAGACCGCCATCGCCACCGGCGAGAAGCGCGGGGCCGAGGATCCCGAGCGGCTCGCCGACGTTACGCTGAGCCTGATCGACAAGTGGACCGCCATCGTGGCCGAAACCGGCGACGACCGCGCGGCCTTCGCCGCGGCGCTGCAGCGCGAGGTCTACGACAAGCTCGACCGCTGAGCGGCGACCGCCTCGTCCGGCGGCGGTGATCGTTCCCGCGCCGCCGCCGGTCGCGAGATCCCGTCCAGGCCTTCTGACGAGGTCCCGGATGGTTCGCAGGCCAGGACGCACGGGGGGCCCTGCTCCTGTGGACCCCCGTCCCGGTCTGCGAACCGCACCGCCCGCCTCGCGGACCTTCCCGCGGGCGTCATCGCAGGACCGACCGATGCCCCAGACCCTTGGCGCCCGGACCGGGCTCCTCTCCCCCTATCGCGTGCTCGACCTGACCGACCATCGCGGCGCGCTCGCCGGGCGGATCTTCGCCCAGCTCGGCGCCGACGTGGTGCAGGTGGAGCCCGCCAGCGGCATCGACGCCCGCCGCATGGGCCCCTTCGCGCCCGACGGCCGCTCGATGACCTGGGCGGCGCTGGGGGCGGGCAAGCGCTCGCTGGTGCTGGACCCGGAGCGGAGCGCGCATCGCGAGTTGTTGCGCGACCTCGTGGCCCGCGCCGATTTCGTGCTGGAATCGCGTGCGCCGGGCGAACCCGCCTGGCTGGGGCCGGAGGTGATCGAGGCCGCCAATCCCGCCGCCATCCATGTCCGCATCACCCCCTTCGGGCTGACCGGACCCAAGGCCGCGCATCCCGCCACCGACCTGACGCTCTGGGCCGCAGGCGGGCCGCTGGCCCCGACCGCGGTCGACGGGAACCCGCCGGTGCGCATGTCGGTCCCCCAGGCCTGGGCCCATGCCGCGGCCGACGCGGTCGGCGGCGCGCTGGTGGCGCATTTCGCGCGGCTCGCGTCAGGCGCCGGGCAGGAGGTGGAGGTGTCGGCGCTCCGCTCCGCCACCCAATGCACGCTCTCGGCCAGCCTCGCGCCGGCCATCGGCCACAAGGGGTTCGCCTTGCGCCCCAGCTTCGCGGCCCCGGGGTCCGCCCGGCGCGGGCCGCTGATCTCCAAATGGCAGGGCCGCGACGGGCTCCTGGAAATGCCCTTCGCGATGGGGCCGGCGACGGGGACGTTCACGAACAACTTCTTCGCGCTGATGCGCGAACGCGGCGCCCTGTCGGAGCGGTTCTTCGACTGGGATTTTCGGGTTCTTCACACGCGGCTGCTCGTCGGCGAGATCCCCGATGAGGCGCTGGAGACCCTGCAGGCCGAAACCGCGGCCTTCCTCCGCGGCGTCGGCGGGACCGAGGCCGTCGACCTCGCCATCGCCCGCAAGCTGCTGCTCGCCCCCATCGCCACGGTGCGCGATCTGGTGGAGAGCCCGCATCTCGCCGCCCGCGATTTCTTCGAGACCTGCGAGGATGGCGAGGGTCGCCGCACCCTCCTCCCCGGTCCGCTCGCCCGGACCGAGGCCCCGGCCTTCGCGCCCCTTCGCCCCGCGCCGCAGATCGGCGAGCATTCGGAGGCGGCGCTCAACGACTGGCTCGGCGGTCCGGATCCGGAGCGTGCGCCGACCCGGCCGGCGCCGGAGGGCGGCGCGCTGGCGGGGCTGAAAGTGCTCGACCTCGCCTGGGTGGTGGCGGGGCCGATGGTGGGGCGGAACCTCTCGGATCATGGCGCGACCGTGCTGCGGGTCGAAAGCTCCCGCCGGATCGAGGCGGGGCGCAATTCGGGTCCCTACAAGGACGGCGTCTACGATCCGGCGCTGTCGGCGCTCTTCCAGAACTGCAATGCGGGCAAGCGGGGGCTCTGCCTCGACCTCACGCAGGAGGCGGGGCGCGACGTGGTGCGCGACCTGGTCGCCTGGGCCGACGTGGTGGTGGAAAGCTTCGCGCCGGGGCGGATGGAGGCCTGGGGACTGGGCTACGAGACCCTGCGCGCGATCAACCCCGGGATCATCCTGCTGAGTTCCTCGCTGATGGGCCAGACCGGCCCTTGGGCGAAGCTGGCGGGCTTCGGCAATGTCGGGGCCGCGATGTCCGGCGCCCAGGCGCTGGCCGGGGTGCGGGGGCGGATGCCGGTGGGCCCGTCCGGCCCCTACACCGATTTCGTCGGGCCGCGTTATGGGTTGGCGCTGGTGCTCGCCGCGCTGGACTGGCGCCGGCGGACGGGGCAGGGCTGCGCGCTCGACCTCTCGCAGGGCGAGGCGGGGATCCATTTCCTCGCGCCCGCCATCGCCGACTACGCCGCCTCGGGCCGGGTGGCGGAGGCCGACGGCTGCCGCGACCCCGAGATGGCCCCGCACGGCGTCTTCCCCTGCGCCCCCGATCCGGCCGGAGACCCGGACGGCGCGCCGCGCTGGCTGGCGCTGGCGGTGCGCGACGACGCCGACTGGGCGCGGCTGACCGCCGCCATCGGGCGCGAGGACTGGGCAGGGGACCCCGCGCTCGCCACCCTCGCGGGCCGCAAGGCCGCCGAAGCGGCGCTGGAGGCGGGCGTCGCCGCATGGACCGCCGCGCGAACCGTCGAGGACGCCGAGGCCGCGCTGGTCGCCGCCGGCCTGCCGGCGCATCGGGTGGCGAGCTACGACGACCTCTGGGCCGACAAGCAGCTTTCCCATGACGGCCACTGGCTGAACCTGCCCCATCCCCTCGCCGGCGAGACCTGGGTGGAGGCCTGCCGATTCCGTCTCTCCGCCACCCCCGGCGCCCCGCCGCGCTGCGCCCCGACTTTCGGGCGGGACCGCGACTGGGCGCTGGCCGAAACGCTGGGCTACGACGTCGCGCGGATCGCGGCGCTGGAGGCCGGCGGGACCCTCGCATAGCCCCTCCCATCCTCCGGAACCGCTGCGGGTCGCGCAGTCGTAAGCCTTCCTTTGTGTCCGACAAACCGCTTTACCGACGCTCTTTAAGTGCGTAATTAAGGGGAAGCCGAGGCCGACAAGACATCGACCGACCCCACGCGACACGTCGCCGGGGCAACGATGCGGGACCGGAGCCAGAGGGGCGAGACAGCCCCCGCAGGGAGGAATGGATGATCGACGTCGCCGCGATGAGCACGCTGGGCGCGTTGGCGCGCGCCAACGCCCGCCGCAAACCCGATGGCCTCGCCACCCGGTTCGAGGGGCGCGAGGCGACCTTCGCCGAATTCGACGCGCAGGGCGACCGCGTGGCCCGTGCGCTCGAGGCCGACGGCGCGAAGACCGTCGCCTATCTCGGCAAGAATTCCGACCTCGCCTTCCAGCTGTTCCTCGGCTGCGCGCGGGCCGGCGTGGTGTTCGGCCCGATCAACTGGCGCCTCGCCCCGCCCGAGATCGCCCAGATCGTTTCCGGCTTCGGCGCCGACCTGCTCTTCGTCGGGCCCGAATTCGTCGACGCGGTCGAGACCATCCGCCTCGCCCTCCCCCCCGAAACCCGCCTCCTGACCATGGAGGGCGGCCGCGCCGGCTGGCCCGATTTTTCGGTGTGGCGCGATGCGCAGCCCGCCGATTTCCCCGATGATCGTGTGAGCCCGGACGACGTGGCGCTGGTGCTCTTCACCTCCGGCACCACCGGCCTGCCCAAGGGCGCGATGCTCACCCATGCCAATCTGCTGGGCCAGCGGGTGGCGGCGGACGGCCATGGCCTCGCCTACGACGCGTGGCGCGACGACGAGATCAGCCTCGTCGCCATGCCCTTCGCCCATATCGGGGGAATCGGCTGGTGGGTGCTCGGCTTCGCCAACTGCGCCCCCTCGATCATCGCCCGCGAATTCCGCCCCGACCAGGTGCTCGATTTCATCCGCGACGATGGCGTCAGCCGCATGTTCATCGTGCCCGCCGCCCTGCAGATCGTGGTGCGCGATCCCCGCGCGGCCGAGACCGATTTTTCGCGGATGCGCTACATCTCCTATGGCGCGGCGCCGATGCCGCTGCCGCTGCTGCAGGAGGCGATGCGCGTCACCGGCTCCCAGTTCATCCAGTGCTACGGGATGACCGAGACCACCGGCACCATCTGCCAGTTGCCGCCCGAGGATCATCCGCCCGAAGGCAGCCCGCGCATGCGGTCGGCCGGGATCGCGATGCCGGGGGCCGAGATCCGGGTGATCGACGCCGAGGGGAACCCCCTGCCGGTGGGCGAGATCGGCGAGATCGCCGTGCGCTCGGGCAACAACATGGCCGGCTACTGGAAGAACCCCGAGGCCACCGAGAAGGCCCGGCTGCCCGACGGCTGGCTGCGCTCGGGCGACGCCGGCTACATGGACGCGGACGGCTATCTTTATATTCACGACCGCATCAAGGACATGATCGTGTCGGGGGGCGAGAACGTCTACCCGGCCGAGGTGGAAAGCGCGCTCTACGCCCATCCGGACGTCGGCGAGGCCGCGGTGATCGGCGTGCCGGACGAGAAATGGGGCGAGGCCGTCAAGGCCATCGTCACCCCCAAGGCGGGGCGCAAGGTCGACCCGGACGAG
>NZ_JBSRTQ010000005.1:0-67999 GCF_055129145.1 Albimonas sp.
GTCGCCGGGGGCGGCCCGCGCGGCCCCCGGCGCTCCATCTCCGGCGATTTTCCTTGGCATACGCGCGGCGCACGTCCGGCGCACGGATGTCACCCCCCCATTTTCCGGCCCCGGCTTCGCCTTGACGCAGACGCCCCCCCGTGCAATCGGGGCGCCGCTGGTTGCAACGGAAGGGCGGATCATGGGTTTCAAATGCGGTATCGTCGGCATGCCGAACGTGGGCAAGTCGACGCTGTTCAACGCGCTGACCCGGACCGCCGCGGCCCAGGCCGCCAACTTCCCCTTCTGCACCATCGAGCCGAACGTGGGCGAGGTCGCGGTCCCCGACGCGCGCCTCAACGCCTTGGCCGAAATCGCGAAATCGAAAGAGATCATCCCCACGAGGCTGACCTTCGTCGACATCGCCGGCCTGGTGAAGGGCGCCTCGAAGGGCGAGGGGCTCGGCAACCAGTTCCTCGCCAACATCCGCGAGACCGACGCCGTCGCCCATGTGCTGCGCTGTTTCGAGGACGATGACGTCACCCATGTCGAGGGCCGCGTCGATCCGCTCTCCGACGCCGAGATCATCGAAACCGAGCTGATGCTGGCCGATCTCGAGTCCATCGAGCGTCGCCTGACCAACCTCTCCCGCAAGCTCCGCTCCGGCGACCGCGAGGCCATCGCCCAGGACCGCCTCCTGCGCGCCGCCAAGGAGGCGCTCGACGACGGCCGCCCCGCCCGCACGCTCGACATCGACGCCGAGGACGCGAAGGTCTGGGAGGGGCTGCAGCTCCTGACCTCCAAGCCGGTGCTATATGTCTGCAATGTCGAGGAATCCTCGGCCGCCACAGGCAACGCCCTGTCCGCGCGGGTGGCCGAGCTCGCCAAGGCGCAGGGCGCGCTTTCGGTGGTGATCTCGGCCGCGATCGAGGAGGAGATCGCCCAGCTCACCGACGAGGAGCGGGCCGAGTTCCTCGACGATCTGGGGCTGGAGGAGCCGGGCCTCGACCGACTGATTCGCGCCGGCTACGAGCTGCTCGGCCTGCGCACCTATTTCACCGTCGGCCCGAAGGAGGCCCGCGCCTGGACCATCCCCGCAGGCGCCCTCGCGCCGCAGGCCGCCGGGGTCATTCATGGTGATTTCGAGCGAGGCTTCATCCGGGCCGAGACCATCGCCTTCGACGACTTCATCGCCTGCAAGGGCGAGGCCGGCGCCAAGGAAGCCGGGAAAATGCGCGTCGAGGGAAAGACTTACCGCGTCGCGGACGGCGACGTGCTGCATTTCCTGTTCAACGCCTGACGCCGGCGACGCGCGCCCGGCTGCGGTGGCGGTCCGCCTGCATTAACAGGCCTTAAACCTCTGGAGACGATCCTGACTGCGGGTGAAGAGCAGGGGATCGGAACATGAGGACATCGAGCGTGGGACCCATGGCGATAGGTCTGGCGACGGGCGTGGGAGGCGCCGCGGCCGCAACGGCGTTCGGGGCGTCGGTGCTGGCCGCCTTCCTGGCCTACAGTCTGTGCGGGGCTCTGGGCGTCATGGTCTCGGGGCTGGCGCATGCCCGGATGGCGCAGGGCGCCCGCACGTCCGAGCCGCAGGACTCCGTCGCGACACGCGACCTGGCGCGCAGCCTGGGCTGAGCCTCGGCGCGGCCATGCCGCCCCTCCATGCGACCTGTCTGTTCCCGCATGTCTTCGGCCGGGTCTCAAGCCATCCGGGGACGTCGCCTTGATTCGCCGCCATCCACCGCCGCAGAAATGAACCCTACTCAGCGTCATCAACAGCTTGAACGCGATGGCCTCACCAGATCGGAGGATTTGCGGCGGCCACCGTTAACTTTAAATTAAGGATTGTGAGTAGCGTACCAACCATCGCCCCGAGGGGATGGTCTTGCCGGACCCCAGTCATCCGGCGAATTGCGTGGCGTTTTTCGACCCAACCTCTCGGAGCCCCAGCGGACCCAACCCATCCGCCGGGAAAGACATCACCCCCACCAAGACCCCAGACGGGCTCTGCGAAAGCAGGGCCCGTCACGTATCAGGCCATCAGGTTCCGACCCGTCGCGATCAGGACGGGCCTCAGGACAATCGCGGGGAGAGGAGGGCGCCGTGGTAGCCGCTGCCGGACTCGAACCGGCATGAGCGAAGCCCGAGGCATTTTGAGTGCCTTGTGTCTACCAATTCCACCAAGCGGCCACAGCCCGCCCGCTATATCCAATCCTCCGCGCGGTGGGAAGCGCCCGCACGCGCCTGAGAGCCCCCCTGCGGCGCAAACGCCCCGTCCTCCGGCGCGCGTGGACAGCGCCCCGCCGCGCGGCTAACCCTTCGAGCATGTTGCGCAAGCTCTACAACTGGGTCCTGCTCCAGGCCGAGGCCCCTTACGCCCTCTGGATGCTGGCCGCGGTCAGTTTCGTGGAAAGCTCCGTCTTTCCGATTCCCCCCGACGTGCTGATGATCCCGATGATCCTCGCCGCCCCGCACCGGGCCTGGCGGATCGCGGGCGTGTGCACCGTCGCCTCGGTCGCGGGCGGCGCGCTGGGCTACTACATCGGCTTCGGCCTGTTCGAGAGCTTCGGCCGTCCGGTGCTGGAGTTCTACGGCAAGGCCGAGGCCTTCGCCGAGATCAGGGACGCCTATAACGGCCAGGGCCTCTGGGCGGTGCTGATCGCCGGGGTCACGCCCTTCCCCTACAAGGTCATCACGATCTTCTCAGGGGTCACTCAGTTGAACTTCGCCGCGTTCATGGCGATGTCCCTCGTCGCCCGCGGCCTGCGGTTCTTCGTCATCGCCGCGCTGCTTCACCGCTACGGGGACGCGGCGCGCGACTTCATCGACCGCCGCCTGGGCCTGGTCGCGACCGTGTCGGTCGCGCTGCTCATCGGAGGTTTTGTGATCGTGAGATACGCCCTGTGACCGCTCCGGCCCGTTCCGCCGCCGCGCCCACCGACGAGACCCCGGTGCCCACCCTGCTCGCGGGGCTCGCCGCCGCGGGGTCGGCCGGGATGCTGGCGGGGGCCTTCGCCTTCCAGCATATCGGCGGCCTGCCGCCCTGCGAGATGTGCCTGTGGCAGCGCTGGCCGCATGCGCTGGGCATCGCGCTCGGCCTCCTGATGCTGATCCCGTTCCTGCGCGAGGCCCGGGCGCTGCGCGCCATCGGCGCCGTCGCCATGCTGGTCGGGGCCGGCATCGCCTTGATGCATACCGGCGTCGAGCGCGGCTGGTGGGAAGGCGTGACCGAATGCAGCGGCGGCCCGGGCGGGAACCTCAGCGCCGATCAGCTGCTGTCCGCGATCCGCGCGGCGCCCTTGGTGCGCTGCGACGACGTCGCCTGGTCGATGATGGGCCTGTCGATGGCGAGCTGGAACGGCATCGCCTCGCTGGGTCTGGCCCTGATCTGGATCGCCTCGCTGCGCCGCGCCTGACCGGCGCGGGCGCTCAGGGCTGCAGCTCCGCATCCCAGTAGAGATAGTCCATCCAGCTGTCATGCAGATGGTTGGGCGGGAACTTCCGACCGACATTCTGAAGAATGGCTGCGGTCGGCCGCCCCGGCGCCTTTTCCAGCCGCATCCCCGCCTGGCGCAGCGACCGCGAGCCCTTGCGCAGGTTGCACGGCCCGCAGGCGGCGACCACATTCTCCCAGGTCGTGCGCCCGCCGGCGGCGCGCGGCACCACATGATCGAAGGTCAGATCGCCCTTGGCCCCGCAATACTGGCAGTGGAATTCGTCGCGCAGGAACAGGTTGAAGCGGGTGAACGCCGCCAGCCGCGCCGGCTTCACGTATTCGCGCAGCACCACCACCGAGGGCAGCCGGATCTCGAGGCTGGGCGAGCGGGCGACCTCTTCATATTCGGCGACGATGGCGACGCGGTCGAGAAACGCCGCCTTCACCGCCTCCTGCCAGGGCCAGAGCGACAGCGGGAAGTAGCTCAGCGGCCGGAAGTCGGCGTTGAGCACCAACGCCGGGTGATCTTTCAGACGCGCCGGACTTCGCACGAACTGGGTGGTATACGGATCGTTCATCGATCAACAGCTCCCCCGTCCCGGCGATGACCCTGGCCCGAACGGGACGACCCGTCCCGGTTGGAGGCCCCGGTTGGATATATCGACTATATCTGGCGAATGACGCCGCGCAACATTCAAGATGAAGGGACACGACGTCGTCACCCCGCGCTGTCTAGCAGCGCGGGGTGACGATTTGACGACCAGAAAGCGTCAGGGGACAATCGGGAGGAGTCTCGGAGGAGCGGCGGCGACCGCTCAGTCCAGGCTGGACTTGAGCAGCCGCAGCGCCGCGATCAGCCCGTCGGGAGAGATCGAATGCGGCACGCCCGGGCAGGCGAGCGTCGCGGCCTCGATCCCCGCGGCGGCGAGCCCGGCGCGGGCCTCCTCCATCGAGGCGAACGGCACCACCGGGTCGGCCGTGCCATGAGCGAGCAGCACCGGCGGGCGGGATCTGATCTCGGCCGACAGACGCTCCGGCGCCAGCAGACGGCCCGAAAACCCGACCACGCAGGCGAGCTGCCTTTCGCGGCGCGGGGCCACATGCAGCGACATCATCGTGCCCTGCGAAAAGCCCACCAGCGCGATCCTGTCGGCCGGCACGCCCTCGGCCTCGATCCCGTCGAGATAGGCGTTGATCATGTCGATGGAGGCCGCCATGGACGCGTCGCGCTGCGCCTCGGTGCAGCCGTCCATCTGCGGGATCGGGAACCACTGGTAGCCCATCGGGTTCATCGAGGAGCGCTCGGGCGCGTTGGGGGCGCGGAACTCGACGTCGGGCAGGTGATCCTCCAGCGGATCGGCCAGCCCGATCAGGTCGGCCCCGTCGGCGCCGTAGCCGTGCATCAGCACCACCACCGCCTTGCGGTTTCCCGATTTGGCCTTCTTGATCGGTCCGGTCAGCTGTTCAGTCAAGTCACGCCCTCCCTGTCCTTGGCCACCCGGTAATAAGCCCACAGAACCCGCGCCGCCACCCCGCGCCAGGGCGACCAGGCCCTGGCCATCTCGGCGAAGGGCTTGGGCGTGGGGCGGGCGGGAAGGTCGAAGAGGATCCGCGCGGATTCCTGCAGCGCGAGGTCGGCGGGGGCGAAGACGTCGGCCCGGCCGAGCGAGAACATCAGATAGATTTCCGCCGTCCAGCGCCCGATGCCGGGAAGGGCCACCAGGGTCTCGATGGCGTCTTCGTCGGGAAGCAGGCGAAGCGCGGGATAATCCAGCGCCGCCTCTGCCAGCGCCCGCACATAGCGCAGCTTGGGGCGGGAAAGCCCGCAGGCCCGCAGCGCCTCGTCATCGAGCGCAGCCACCCCTTCGGGCGTCGCCGCGCCCGCCGCCTCCAGCCTCCGCCAGATCCCGGCGGCGGCGGCGACGGAAATCTGCTGGGAAACGATGGCGCTGAGCACCGCCGTGAACCCGTCGGCGCGCCGGCGCAGCGGTGGCGGGCCGGTCAGCGCCAGCGCATGGGCGAAGCGCGGCTCGTGGGCCGCCAGCCAGGCGGCGCCCTCGGCGATGCAGGCGTCGGTTTCGATGATGCGTCCAACCATGGCGGGCACCAGAGCCCGGGCGGCTCGGTGCGTCAAGCGCCGCCCGCCCCGGGGAGCGGGAGCCGCGCGCCGACCCGGGCGCCCACGGCGCCGAACCTCCCGCGCGGCAGAGCGCCGGAGCGCGCATGGCGCCGTCTCCCCGCCCCGGCCTTGACCCCGCCCCCCCAAAACGCTTCGCTCCGCCCCATGGCTCCCCACGTCGAACGCTTCGCGCCCTCGCCCAACGGCCACCTGCATCTGGGCCACGCCTGCTCGGCGCTGCTCGCCCATGACGCGGCCCGCGCCGCCGGCGGCCGCTTCCTGCTGCGCATCGAGGACATCGACCGCACCCGCGCTCGCCCGGCATTCGAGGCGGCGATCTTCGAGGACCTCGCCTGGCTGGGTCTGACCTGGGAGACGCCGGTCCTGCGCCAGTCCGACCGCGCCCCGGCCTACGCCGCCTCGCTCGAAGCGCTCCAGGCCCGAGGCCTGCTCTACCCCTGCGCCTGCACCCGCAAGGACATCGCCGCCGCCCTCGACGCCCCGCAGGAGACCTCGCCCGGCCTCGCCCCCGGCCCCGAGGGCCCCGACGGCGCCCCCTATCCCGGAACCTGCCGCCACAGTCCCCCGCCCGCGGACGCCCCCCACGCGCTGCGCCTAGACATGGCGGCCGCCATCGCCGCCCTCGGCGGCCCCGACGCGATCCGCGCCCTGCATTTCAACGAACGGGACGAGGGGCCGGACGGCGAGACCGGCCCCCAGGCCCTCGCCCCCGACTGGCTCGCGACCCGCTGCGGCGACGTCGTGCTGGCCCGCAAGGACATCGCCACGTCCTATCACCTCTCGGTCGTCATCGACGACGCGCACCAGGGCGTCACCCATGTCACCCGCGGCCGCGACCTGTTCTCCGCCGCCCCCCTGCAACGCCTGCTGCAGGCCCTGCTCGGCCTGCCCACCCCGGCCTATCGCCATCACCGGCTGATCCGCGACGCCTCCGGCCGCAGGCTCGCCAAGCGCGACCGCGACGCGGGCCTGCGCGAGATGCGGGCGGCCGGCGTCACTCCGGCGGAGATCCGGGCCCGCCTGGGCCTTCCCCCATCAGCCGCCGGATAGCCCCGGCCGCCAGCGGCAAGGTCAGCAGCACCGCGAAGATCCGCGCGAGGTGATGGGTGGCGACGAAGGCCGGATCCGCGTCGATGGCGATGGCGATCAGGCTCATTTCGGCGACGCCCCCCGGCGCGTAGGCCAGCAGCGCCGCGAAGAGATCGACCCCCAGCGCGGCATGGGCGGCGAAGGCGAAGACGAAGCTCAACGCCATCAGCACCACCGTCCCCAGCAGCGTCCACAACGCGGTCTGCGCGAAGAAGCGCATCGGCACGCCATGGAAGCGCGTCCCGATCGAGGCCCCCGCCACCATCAGCGCCACCTCGATGGTCCAGGCCGGCATGCCCCCCTCGATCACGCCCGGAAAGCGCAGCGCCGCCGAGGCGATCAGCGGCCCCAGCAGATAGGGTACCGGCCAGCCCATCCGCCGCAGCAGCAGGACCAGCGGCAAGGCCAGCGCCGCCAGCAGCGCGAAATCGGCCGCCGCGATCAGCCCGCCCGCATTGCTGGGCGTCCCCTCGGGCGGCGGCAGGCCGAGCCAACCAAACGCGATCAGCGGCGCCGCCATCACCACCAAGGCCACCCGCAGCGCGTGATAAAGCGCCACGCGACGCTCATCGGTCCCCATCTCCTCGGCGAAAAGCGCGATGGCGGTCAGCCCGCCGGGCAGCGAGATCAGCAGCGCCGTCCCCCCGTCCATCCCCGAAAACCGCCGGAACATCCGGAAGCACACATAGCCCCCCACCGGCACGTAGAGCACCGCGCCGAGCAGCGTCAGCGGCCAGCGCGCCAGATCGTCGGCGGAGGCGAAGGAAAAGCTCTCCCCCAGAAACAGCCCGATCACCGTCAGGAAAGCCATGCGGAACCAGACCGGCACGTCGATGGGCGCGCCGGCGAAGCTCGCCACCATGCAGGCGAAGATGGCCCCCAGCATCCAGGCCAGCGGCACGCCGGCCAGATCCGCCGCATAGCCCCCCGCAGCCCCCACGCAGAGCCCCGCCGCCAGCCGCCCGAGATTGCGGCGGGTCAGCCGGGCGGCCCAGATCTGGCGCAGCGTCGCGGGCTCTCCGCCCCGAAGCGCCGGAGCGGCGGCGGTCGTGTCCGACCCCTCCGCGCCGCTCACGCCTCCATGGGGGACAGGATCTCGACCTCCGCCCCGTCGCGCACCGCGGTGTAGTAACAGCTGCGCCGGTTGGTGTGGCAGGCGGGCCCCTCCTGCGTCACCTGCAACAGCAGGCAGTCGCGGTCGCAATCCACCCGCAGCTCCACCAGCCGCTGGCGATGGCCCGAGGTCTCGCCCTTGCGCCACAGCTCGGCGCGCGAGCGGGACCAGTAGGTGACCTGGCCCGTCTCCAGCGTCTCGCGGAGGCTCGCCTCGTTCATCCAGGCCATCATCAGCACGGTCCCGTCGGCCGCGTCCTGGGCGATGGCCGGGATCAGCCCGCGGTCGTCATAGCGCAGCGCGGCGGGGTCGAACTGGATGGGATCGGTCGCGATATCGGTCACGGGGGGGAGACCTCTCCGAAAGCTGTGACGGTCCCCGCCTTTTACACGCGCCCCGGCAGGGCTATCTAGAGGATGCGGGCGCGCAGCCCCCCACACGCCCGAGCCGGAGAGCGACGATGACCGACACCGCCGAACAGGACCTGATCGGGCTCTACTCCAAACGCATCCTGGCGCTGGCCGCCGACATTCCCCATCTGGGGCGGCTGGACGGGGTGCATGCGTCGGCCCGGGTCCGCTCGCCGGTCTGCGGGTCGACGGTCACCGTGGACTTGCGGGTCGCGGACGGGCGCATCGCCGATTTCGCGCAGGACGTGAAAGCCTGCGCGCTCGGTCAGGCCTCCGCCGCCGTGCTGGGCGCCCAGGCCATCGGGCTCGACCGCGAGACGCTGGCCCGCGGCCGCGACGAGCTGCGCGCCATGCTGAAATCCGCCGGCCCGGTCCCCTCCGCCCCATTCGAGGGCTACGAGGCGCTGATCCCCGCGCGCGATTACAAGCATCGCCACGCCTCGATCCTGCTGGCCTTCGACGCCGCATTGCAGGCCTTCGACGCGGCCTGAGCCGCCTGGCTCCGGGTTAAAAAAAAGCCGCCGCGACCCTTTTCGGGTGCGGCGGCAGTCGTGCGGTTTGGCGGATCGGCCTCCAGCCGACAGGCAGCGGGCAGGAGGCGCCGGACGAGGGGACCGGCATTGGGCAAGGGGATCCGCGCGCGACCGCAGGCGAACTCAATTCGAAGGGCGCGCGCCGTCAGGCGAGGCCGGTGGCGGCGAAGCCGAGCCCGATCAGGAAGATGATCGCGGCGAGCCCCAGCGCGTCTTCCAGCGCCTGCTCCGGGGCCTGTTCCATGGCGGAGGCGGCGAGACGGGCGATGGTTTTCATGGCGAGGCTCCTGTCGGCGAGGCGCTCGGATCAGCGCGGTTCAGGGGATGTTCTCGTTTTCGTTGCCATTATGTTCTCCTGATTCCCGAGTCGGGTCAAGAACGATAACGGAACATTAAGAGATCAAAGCCGAACATTAACCCTTGACGCCTCGGCAGCGATTCGCCGCCGACCGAGATCCCGGCCGCGCGCGCCGCTCGATCGGGGCGGCGAAAAGGACTGGGGGCGGGCGGATGGGGATCCCCGGTCGAGCGGGGCGCGCGCGGCGCCCCACCTGAAACTCAGCCGACTTTCAGAAGCCGCAGCGCCTCGTCGGCTTCCATCAGCCACAGCAGCACCCGCGCGGCCTCGCCTCTCGGGCCTTCAAGGCCCGGCTCCCGCGCCAACAGGAGCCGCGCATCGTCCTGGGCGACCTTCATCAGGTCGCCATGCAGCTCCATGTCCGCCACCCGGAAATCCGGCAACCCGGACTGGCGGGTTCCCAGAACGTCCCCCGCCCCGCGCAACCGCAGATCCTCCTCGGCGATCCGGAACCCGTCCTCGGTCTCGCGCAGGATCGATAGCCGCGCTTGCGCCGTCTCGCCCAAAGGCGGGTCATACATCAGCAGACAGGTCGAAGCGCCCTCGCCGCGCCCGACCCGCCCCCGCAACTGGTGCAGCTGCGCCAACCCGAACCGGTCGGCATGCTCCACCACCATGATCGTGGCGTTGGGCACGTTCACGCCGACCTCGATCACCGTGGTCGCCACCAGCAACCGGGCGCGGCCCTCCGCGAAGTCGGACATGGCCGCATCCTTGTCCGCGGCCCCCATCCGCCCATGCACCAGCGCCACGCCGTCGCCAAGCGCCGCGCGCAGCACGCGGGCCCGCTCCTCGGCCGCGGTCAGGTCGAGCGTCTCGCTCTCCTCCACCAGCGGGCAGACCCAATAGGCCTGCGCGCCCTCGTCCAGCGCCTTGCGCAGCCGGGCCAGCACCTCCTCGTAGCGCCCCGAGGACACCAGCGCCGTCGCCACCGGCTTGCGGCCCGGGGGCTTCTCGTCGATCACGCTCACATCCATGTCGCCATAGGCGGCGAGCGACAGGCTGCGCGGGATCGGCGTCGCGGTCATCACCAGCACATCCGGCCGCAGGCCCTTGGCCGAGAGGTCGAGCCGCTGGCGCACGCCGAAACGGTGCTGCTCGTCGATCACCGCGAGCCGCAGATCCTGGAACGCCACATCGGTCGAGATCAGCGCATGGGTGCCCAGCGCCACCTGCGCCCGCCCCTCGGCCAGCGCCGCCAGCTTTTCGGCGCGCGCCGCGCCCCGATCCCGCCCGGTCAGCAGCACCGGGGTCACGCCGGCGGCTTCAAGCAACGGCGTCAGGCTTTCCAGATGCTGGCGGGCGAGGATCTCGGTCGGGGCCATCAGCGCCCCCTGCCCGCCCGCCTCCACCGCCGTCAGCAGCGCGCCGAGCGCCACCAGGGTCTTGCCCGAGCCGACATCGCCCTGCAGCAGCCGGTTCATCCGCAGGCCGGACGCCATGTCCGCCGAGATCTCCTTCAGCGTCCGAACCTGCGCCCCGGTCGGCGAATAGGGCAAGGAGGCCAGCACCTTCCCCCAAAGCCGCCCGTCCCCCACCGTCGGCCGCCCGCGGTCGCGCCGCTGGCGTTCCCGTGCGATGGCGAGGGTCACCTGGTGGGCGAACAGCTCGTCATAGGCGATCCGCTCGCGCGCCGGCGCTCGGGGCGACACCGCCGCCTGCGTGGCGGGCCGGTGCAAAAGGTCCAACGCCCCGCGCCAGCCGGGCCAGTTGCGCGCCGCCATCAGGCCGGGGTCGATCCATTCCGCCAGCTCCGGCGCCTTCTCCAGCGCCGCAGCGGCGGCGCGGGCCAGCACGCGCTGACCGAGACCCTCGGTGGTCGGGTAGACCGGCTCGAAATCGGGAAGCTCGGCGGCCTCCTCCTCCGACAGGACATGCTCGGGATGGGGCATCTGGCGCACGCCTTCCCAGGTCTCGACCTTGCCGGAGACCACGCGCACCTCGCCGACCGGCAACAGCCGCTCCAGCCAGTCGGATTTGGCGCGGAAGAACACCAGGAAGAAGCCGGCGCCCGCATCCTCCACCACCACCCGGCAGGGCCCGCCGCGGCGCCGCGAGGGGCGATGCTCGCCGATGGTCACGCGCACCGTGGCCACCTCCCCATCCGGCACGCCGGTCAGGTCGGCGCGCAGGCGGCGGTCGGTCAGGCGCGAGGGCGGGTGCAGCAGCAGGTCGCGCACCCGGACCAGCCCCAGCTTCGCCATCAGCGCGGCGGTCTTCGGGCCGACCCCGTCCAGCGAGGTGACCTCGGCGAAGAGGGGGAAAAGAATCTCGGGGCGTCCGCGGGTGCTCATGGCGCGCAACATGCGATGCGCGCGCGCGCGGCGAAAGCCGGGATCGCCGCGGCAAGGCGGCCTCGCCCCCGCGCCCCGCCCGCGCTAACCATGGGCGGACCCGTCCGAAGGAGCCCCCATGCGCATCGCCCAGATCACCGACAGCCACATCACCGCCCCCGGAATCCTGTGGAAGGACCGCGTCGACATGGCAGCGGCCCTCGCCCGCGCCGTCGCCCGCCTGAACGAGATCGGCCCCGACCTAGTGGTCCATACCGGCGACATCGTCGATGGCGGGGGCGTGGCGCAATACGGGCTCGCAGCCGAGATCCTGTCGGACCTGCGCGCCCCGATCCGCCTGCTGCCCGGCAACCACGACGTCCGCGCCCGGATGCGCGCGGCCTTCAAGGGCCTGCCCGGAGGCGACTGGCTCAATTTCGAGGAGGCGGCGGAGGGTCTGCGCCTGGTCGGCCTCGACACGGTGGACGAGGGGCGCACCGCGGGCGTTTTCGATGCGCCGCGGGCGGCGTGGCTGGCGGGGGCGCTGAAACCCGGCGCGCCGACGCTGATGTTCGCCCATCACCCGCCCTGCCCGATGGGCCTGCCGTTCATGGACATTTTCGAATTCACGGGCTCGGAGCTGTTCGCGCGGACCCTCGCCGCCGCCCCGCCGCTGCGCATCGCCACCGGCCATGTCCACGCGGCGGCCGAGCGGCATTTCGCCGGGACCCTCGTCGCCGCCTGCCCGGCGGTCGGCGTGCAGATCCCGCCCGCCCGCCCCGCAGGCGCGCCTCCCGGCTTCGCGCTGGAACCGGCCATGATCCGGCTGCACGACTGGGACCCGACGCTCGGCCTGACGGTGAAGACCGTGCCCGTCGACGCCTTTCCCGGCCCCTATCCGTTCGAGACCGACCCGAACGCCGACTTTTCGGCGACGCCCCACGCCTGACAGGCGCGGGGCGCGCGCGCGTTCCGGTCGGCGGGCTCAGGCCCGACGGCGACGCGCGATCAGGCCCAGCCCGGCGAGGCCGGCGCCCAGCAGCGGCAGCGCCGCGGGCAGCGGCACGTCGGATGCGGCCGGAATGTCGTTCTGGCGCGCGCCGAAGCTGTAGGCGGTCTCCCCGGCGATGCCCGTCGCGGTCAGCTCAAGGGTGCGGTCATCGGTGAACGCCACCGTCATCGTCGCATTGGCGATGTCGACGCCGTTGTTGAAGAAGATCGTCCGGTAATCCAGCGTGTCGCTCGAACTGCCGTCGGGATCGATCTCCGCGCGCCACGTGGCGAATTCGCCCGCATCGAAATCGGTGAAGGTCAGCGTGAACGAGTCCGTGCCGACCAGATCATTGGCCGTGCCGCCGAACGTCAGCGTCGAGACGCCGCCGGCCGGCGCCACGCGATTGGTGATCCGGTCGAAGCGATAGGCCGGGTTGCCGATGGTGAAGTTGATCGACCTGATCCCGACGCCTGCGGCGGAGACGTTGTCCAGCCGGAACGTCGGGTAATCGCCGGTCGCCGTCGTAGTAATGATGTACAGATCGAAGCCGAGGGACAGCGCCGCCGCCGGCGTCGCGGCGACGCATGTGAAAATCAGCGCCGCCCCACTGGCAAGGACGCCCTTCGACATTGTTGACCGTGTGCTCACGTAAGAACCCCAGAAGAATTAGAGTGGAGGATGGCCGGCGGGCCCCATGTTTTCCGCGCGACGCCGTGTGCGATGTACAAGGTAATCCGCAGGAACGTGAGAGGCCAACTTGACCAGGTCGTTCACTTTTGCCCCCCGATTGAGGCGAACTCTGCAACAATTGAATTTATAAATCTCCATCTGCAACAATTCGTCCCCCGGGCCCGCCGCAGTATCAGAGCCCGACTCATAATTCGACGGGTCCTGCGTGGAAGCGCGCCAAGCGCCTGATCATAATGCGAATATGGGCGATCAGGAGCCACGCCTCGGCACTGGCGATGGAGGCTTCCCAGTCCTTCGCCAAGCGGCGGCATCGCCCGAACCAAGCAAATGTCCGCTCGACAACCCACCGGCGTGGCAGAACCTTGAAGCCGCGTGCGGCGTCGGAGCGTTTGATGATCTCAATGTGCCAGTCGCCCTTCAGGGCGCCGCGCAGCTTCGGCCCGGCATAGCCGCCGTCGGCGAAGACGTGGCGCAGCCAGGGCCAGCTTTTGCGGATCGAACGCAGGACCATCGGGGCGCCGTCGCGGTCCTGCACATGGGCCGGATGCACCACGGCGCCGACCATCAAGCCGAGCGTGTCGGTCACGATATGCCGCTTGCGGCCTTTGATCCGTTTCCCGGCGTCAAAGCCCCGCGGGCCGCCGCTTTCGGTGGTTTTCACGCTCTGGCTGTCGATGACGCCCGCTGAAGGGCTGGCTTCGCGCCCTTCCAGCTCTCGCGCGGCCATGACCATAAGATGGTTGATCGCGCGTAGCAGACCGCCGTTCCGCCAGTCGTAGAAGTAGCGCTGCACAGTCGTGAAGGGCGGGAAGTCCCGCGGCAGCAGGCTCCACTGGCAGCCGGTTGCGGCGATATACTGGATCGCGTTCACGACGTCGCGAAGGTCCGTCGAGCGCGGGCGGCCCAACCGGCGCGGATCGGGCAAAAGCGGCGCGATCAGGCCCCATTCGCGGTCCGTCAGGTCGCTTGAATAACGGCGGCCTCGCCGGGCATGATCCCGGCGAGCGGTCTCAGTCCAGGCCATCGGCGGCTCCATCCGGTCTCGCAAACGGACGGAATCACAACCTGCTGGGATCGCTCAACTCTTTTCGGGTTGGGCTCTCAGCCCTCATAGGCCGGCGCAGCGGGCGCGGGCGCGGCTCCCCAGGGACCCACCGCGACGGCGGAGATCGCGTTCTTGGGCGAGCCGTCGACCACCTTGTCCGAATAGGTCAGGTAGATCAGAGAATTCCGCCTGGCGTCCCAGAACCGCACCACCTGCAGGGTCTTGAACAGGATCGAGGTGCGCTGGCGGAACACTTCCTCCCCCGCCTTCAGCTCTTCCTTGAAGGCGATCGGGCCGGTCTGGCGGCAGGCGATGGAGGCGTCGGACGTGTCCTCGGCAAGCCCGAGGCTGCCCGAGATCCCGCCCTTGACCGCCCGGGACACGAAGCAGGACACCCCCTCGACCTTGGGATCGTCGAAGGCCTCGACCACGATCTTGTGATTGGAGCCGAGCAGCTTGAACGCGGTGTCGACCTCACCGACCTCCTCGGCCAGGGCGGGCGCCGCGAAGGCGGGCAGGACGGCGAGCAGGGCGAGAACGGGGGCGAGACGGCGCATGGGATCTCCGGCGTGAAGCGTGCGGGATTGCGCCCCTGAAGGTCGGGCGTCGCGGCGGATTTTCAAGGCGCGGGCCGGCGCGGCGCGCTCAGCCGGCGACGGCGCGCAGTCCGATCTCGGCGATGATGGCGCTGTAGAACACGAAGGTCGCGACCAGCACGAAGCCGTGCCAGATGGCGTTGTGAAATCGCAGGCTCTTGGCCAGGAAGAACCCGACGCCGGCCGTGTAGATGATGCCCCCCACCACCACCAGCCCGATGGAGACCGGGCTCAGCGGCTGCCCCCCCTCGCCGGGCCACATCAGCGCCAGCCCCGCCCAGCCGAGCCCGAGATAGAGCGGCAGCGACAGGCGCCGCATCCGCGCCGGCCAGAACAGCTTGCCCAGCACCGCGCCGAGCGCCGTGACCCAGACCGAGCCGATCACCCAGCCCATCCCCGCGCCCCCGACCAGCATGGCGAAGGGGGTCTGGGTGGCGGCGATCTTGACGTAGATGGCGGCGTGGTCGAGCCGTCGCAGCACCTCGCGCCAACGCTCGGTCGGGATCAGGTGATAGGCTGCCGAACAGCCGAGCATGGCGAACATGCCCACCGTGTAGATCGAGACGCCGGCCACCACCGGCGCCCTGCCGTCGAACACCACCGCCAGCAGGATCAGCACCGGCGCCGCCATCAGCGCCAGCGCGATGCCGGTGAAATGCACCGCGGCGTCGGCGATGCGCTCGCCCCGCGTGTAGTCGAAGGCGACCGCGGTCGGCGTCGCGTCCCGGGATGCAAGCGTTTCGGTCATGTTCTGCAAGATGGCGCCGCGTCGCGCGAAATCCAAGCGCCCCGCGCCGCGACGAACCCGCCCGACCGGCGCGTCATCGCCCCGGCTCGGTTGCCCGGCGCCGCGCCCGGGGCCATATAGGAACTCCTTTCTGCGGATCCGGAGACGCCCCTTGGAACAATTCGACGCTCTCGCCCTGTTCTCCCGCGGCGACGTCGTGCTCGGGATCGTGGTCGCGTTCATCGTGATCACCATCGTTCTCGGCGTCCGGATCGTGCCGCAGTCCGAGCAATACGTGGTCACCCGGCTCGGCAAATATCACCGCACGCTCGCCGCCGGCGTGAACCTCGTGGTCCCCTATCTCGACCGGGTGCATTCCAAGGTCTCCATCGCCGATCAGGTGGTGTCGGACGTGCGGCTCGACGTGGTCAGTCGGGACAACGTGGTGTTCTCCATCGAGCTGCTCTGCGTGTTCCGCATCGTGAAGGCGGAATACGCCGTATTCCGCGTCGACAACGTCAACGAGCTGGTGCTCGGCCTGATCAAGTCGCTGGTCCGCGCCGAGCTGGGCAAGGTCGAGCTCGATGCGGTGCAGCAGGAGCGCGAGAGCCTCAACATGGCGATCCGCGACGCGCTGGAGGAGGCGGCCGACGATTACGGCATCAACATCTCCCGCGCCGAGATCACCGATGTGGAACTGAAGCCCGCGACCGAGCGCGCCATGGGCGAAGTGCTGGAGGCCGAGCGTCAGCGCCGCGCCGCCATCATGCGGGCCGAGGGCGAGAAGCGCGCGGTCGAGCTGCGCGCCGACGCCGCCCTCTACGAGCGGCAGATGGAGGCGCAGGCCCTGCTGGTCACCGCCCAGGCCACCGCCGATTCGAACCGGGTGATCCGCGAGGGCATGGCCGACGGCGGCGCCGAGGCCGCCAAGTTCCAGATCGCCGAGCGTCAGATCGAGGCGTTCGCGAAGCTCGCCGCCTCGCCGAACTCCAAGATCATCGTGCTGCCCGGCGACGCCACCGATGGTTTCACCCGCGCCGCCACCATCCTCTCGAAGGACTGAGCCCCGTGCTGATCGACTGGCTGCGCGACCCCTGGGTCTGGGTGGGTCTGGGCCTGGCGCTGCTGCTGGCGGAGCTGGCGGCGCCCGGCTACGTGATGCTCAGCTTCGGGCTGGGCGCGTTCCTGGTGGCGCTGGGGCTGCCGGTCGCGGGCTGGCTGGGCGTGTCGCTCGCGACGGTCCCGATCCTGCCGCTGCTGCTGGCCTGGGCGCTGGCCTCGGCGGTCGCGGCCGGGCTGGTCTGGAAGTTCTGGCGCGCCCGCTCCCGCGGGACTGCGGACCGGGACGAGGACGTGAACGATTTCAAGAACCGGCTCTGACGCCGGCTTCGCCCGGTCATCGCACGAAAAAGGGGCGGTCGCCGCAGCGACCGCCCCTTTTTCCAGGCCCTGACCGGGCGCCCGATCAGCTGTCGAGGAAGCTGCGCAGGCGGCGCGACCGGCTCGGGTGCTTGAGCTTGCGCAGCGCCTTCGCCTCGATCTGGCGGATGCGCTCGCGGGTGACCGAGAACTGCTGGCCGACCTCTTCCAGCGTGTGATCGGTGTTCATGCCGATGCCGAAGCGCATCCGCAGAACCCGCTCCTCGCGCGGGGTGAGGCTCGCCAGAACCCGCGTGGTGGTGTCCTTCAGGTTCGACTGAATGGCGCTGTCCAGCGGCAGGATGGCGTTCTTGTCCTCGATGAAATCGCCAAGCTGGCTGTCCTCCTCGTCGCCGATCGGCGTTTCGAGAGAGATCGGCTCCTTGGCGATCTTCATCACCTTGCGCACCTTCTCCAGCGGCATCTGGAGCTTGGCGGCCAGTTCCTCCGGCGTCGGCTCGCGGCCGATCTCGTGCAGCATCTGGCGCCCGGTGCGGACCAGCTTGTTGATCGTCTCGATCATGTGGACCGGGATACGGATGGTCCGCGCCTGGTCGGCGATGGACCGGGTGATGGCCTGCCGGATCCACCAGGTCGCGTAGGTGGAGAACTTGTAGCCGCGCCGGTACTCGAACTTGTCCACGGCCTTCATCAGGCCGATGTTGCCTTCCTGGATCAGGTCGAGGAACTGCAACCCGCGGTTCGTGTACTTCTTGGCGATGGAGATCACCAGGCGGAGGTTGGCTTCCACCATCTCCTTCTTGGCCTGGCGGGCCTCCTTCTCGCCCTTCTGCACGGTCTGCACGATCCGGCGGAACTCGGGGATGTCGACGCCGACATGGTGGCCGAGCTGGCCGATCTCGTTGCGGGTCTCGTCGATCTTGTCGCGATAGCGCTCGATGAAGTTCGCCCAGCCCTTGCCCTTCAGCTTGGCCACGCGGTCCATCCACATCGGGTCGAGCTCGCTGTCCCGATACTCCTCGATGAACTGGCGACGGTCGACGCGCGCGGCGTCGGCCATCTTCACCAGCTGGCCTTCCAGCGTCATCAGGCGGCGGTTGATGCCGTAAAGCTGGTCGACCAGCGCCTCGATGCGGTTGTTGTGGAAGTGCAGCTCGTTGACCAGGATCACGATCTCGGTGCGCAGGCGCTGATAGTCGAGCTCCGCATGGGCCGAGAACTGCTTGGTCTCCGACAGGGCCGCCCCGATGCGGCTGATCTGCATTTCGCGCAGCTTCACGTAGTCGTCGGCGATGCGGTCGAGCTTGGCGAGCACGTCCGGCTTCAGCGCCGCCTCCATCGCGGCGAGCGAAAGATTGGCGTGCTCCTCCTCGTCGTCGTCGCCATCGGCGTCGCCGCGGTTCGGGATCTCGGCCTCGTCGTCGTCGGGGACGGCGGCGGGATCGGCGCGCTGGGCCACGGCTTCGGGCCCGGCCTGCACGGCGGCGGCGACGCCTTCGCCTTCCGCGGCCGCGACGACCTCCTCCTCCTCCTCGTCCATGGTGGCGCCGAAGGTGGTCTCGAGGTCGATGACGTCGCGGAGCATGATCCGCTCTTCGACCAGCTCATCGCGCCAGATGGTGATGGCCTGGAAGGTCAGCGGGCTTTCGCACAGGCCCGAGATCATCGTGCTGCGGCCAGCCTCGATGCGCTTGGCGATGGCGATTTCGCCTTCGCGCGACAGAAGCTCGACCGAGCCCATCTCGCGCAGATACATGCGCACCGGATCGTCGGTGCGGTCCAGACTTTCGGACGCGGTCGTCGCGACGGCGACTTCCTTCGAGTCGCTTTCCTTGGAGTCGTCGGCCTCGGCCTCCTCCTCCTCGACGACATTGACGCCCATTTCGGAGAGCAGGGACATCACGTCCTCGATCTGCTCGGAGCCGACCTGTTCGGAGGGAAGGACGCGGTTCAGCTCCTCATAGGTGATGAAACCTTTCGCCTTCGCCGACGCGATCATCTTCTTGACCGCGGCCTGGCTCATGTCGAGCATCGGGCCTGCGCCCTCGGTCTGCTCTTCTTCCTTGGAGTCGTCGATGTCCTTGGCCGCCATGCTGCTCCTCCGGATACGCCGCCCATCCATGCCGCGCGAATCGCTTGGCACGCTTCGGGCGCGGTCCTGACCTGCAATGATATAGGCGATTCGGCTACCGAATCGCCATGCCCCTGCCATCAATTTCGTCTGCGCGGGGCCTTCTTCCACGGTTCGGATGCGTGAAAGTCGCTCAGCCAGGCCGAGCGCTCCGCATCTCCTTCGTCCGGGGCCGCGTCCCGGCCATGCCTCGCCGCCTCTTCGCGCTGGAGCGACACATAAGCGAGTCGGTGGGCGATTTCACCTGCCGTGTCCGCGGAAATATCTTCGAGGGCCGCGCGGCCCTCGCCCGCAAGCGCCAGAAACCCGGCATGGCGGTCCAGCGCTTCGGCGAGCGCGGCCTCCGCCGCTTCGGGCGCGGCGCCGGGGCCGAGCGCCCTTGTCAGCGCCACGCCGCCGCAGATCAGGCCGGGGCGCGGGTCGACGCCCAGCGCCGCCGTCACCTGCGCCAGCATGGTCTCGGCCGGATCCTGGGCCTCCAGCGCGTCGGGCAGCGCGTCGAGCAGGGCGGCGCGCAAGTCGTTGAGGTCGCGATGGGCGAACCCGATTTCGTGCAAGGCCGATTCGTGGCGTTCGGCGGCGGCGGGGTGGTGCAGCGCGCCCCACAGGATGGCGCATTCGCGGATGCGCGCCTCGCCATGCGCGGCGCCGGCGCCGAGCGGACTGGCCCGGGTTTCCGCCGCCGGCCCTTCCGCGAAGCCGCCCATCAGGTTCCAGCGCCCGCCGCCCTGGCCGAATTTCCGCCCGCCCTTTCCGCCCTTGCCCCCGAAGCCGCCCTGGGACCGGAAGCCGCGACCGTCCTGACCGCCGCGGTTCTGGCCGCCGCCATTCTGGAAGCCCCCATTCTGAAAGCCCCCGTCCGGAGCGTAGCCCTGACCGCCGAAATCCCGATCATAGCCGCCATCGTCGGGACCGCGCCCATAATCCCGGTCCCGGTCCATGTCGATCTCGAGATCCCGCCCGAAATCCCTGTCGAAATCGCCGCCGCCCTGCCCGTTCGCGACGCGGCCGGGATGGAACAACGCCTCGCGCCGCTCGCGGAACGCCTCGCCGTAATGGCGGCGCAGGCCGGCGTCGGGGATCCGGCGCAGCATCTCGCGCAGATCGGCGTCGAGGCCCGCCCGACGCTCGGGACTGTCGAGCACCCGGCCCTCGGTCGCCGTGCGCCACAGCATCTCGACCAGCGGCAGGGCGGCGCTCAGCACCGCTTCCATCGCCTCGGGCCCGCTTTCGCGGATCAGGTCGTCGGGGTCGCGGCCTTCGGGCAGCAGGGCGAAGCGCAGGGATTTGCCGGGGCCGATCCTGGGCAGGGCCAGGTCCGCCAGCCGGCGCGCGGCGCGCAGGCCGGCCGCATCGCCGTCGAGCGCCACCACCGGCTCGTCCGCCATCCGCCAGGCAAGCTCCAGCTGGCTCTCGGTCACCGCGGTGCCGAGCGGGGCCGCGGCCTCGGCGAAGCCGGCGCGCACCAGGGCGATGACGTCCATGTAGCCCTCGGCCAGGATCAGCCGCCCGGCCTTGCCCGCCGCCTCCCGCGCCGGCCCGTGATTATAAAGGCTGCGTCCCTTGTCGAAGAGCTCGCTCTCCGGCCCGTTGAGGTATTTGGCCCGCGCCTCCTTGCTCAGCGCCCGCCCGCCGAACGAGATGCAGCGCCCCTGCGCGTCGCGGATCGGGAACATGATCCGCCCGCGGAACCGGTCATAGGGTTTGCCGCCGTCGTCGGGCCGGATCAGCATGCCGGCGCGCACCAGGTCGTCTTCTTGGATGCCCCTGGAGGCCATCGCCTCCGCCAGCCCGCGCCGCGCATCGGGCGCGAAGCCCAGCTCGAAGCGGTCAAGCGCGGCGGCGTCGATCCCCCGGCCCTTCAGATAGCGCTGCGCCTCCGCCGCCTGCCCGCCGCGCAGCATCATGCGGTAATGGCGCACGCAGGCCTCCATCGCCTCGGCCAGCCCCTTGCGGGCCTCGGCCCTGGCGGCGGCGGCGGGGTCGCGGGCGGGCATCGGCATGCCGGCTTCGGCGGCGAGCACCTCGACCGCCTCCATGAAGCCCATGCCTTCGGCCTCGCGCAGGAAGCTGATGGCGTCGCCCTTCGCCTGGCAGCCGAAGCAATAATAGAAACCGTCGCGATCCTTGACGTGGAAGGACGCGGTCTTCTCCTGGTGGAAGGGGCACGGGGCCCAGTAGTCGCCCTTGCCGGCATTGGTCTTGCCACGTTCCCACGTGACCTTCCGGCCGACCACGGCGGCCAGGCTCACGCGCGTGCGCAGCTCTTCGAGGAAACCCGGGGGAAGCGACATGCCCCAGTATCCCGCGGCGGCCGCGAGTCTTCAAGCGCCGCCCTGCGCCGCCCGGGTCGCAGGAGGCATGAGACGGGCGGCTGGGGCGGGCGATCCGACCGCGTCAGCGGGCGGGAGCCCCGTCCCCCGCCGCGCGCCTCAGGTCCAGAACGGAACGTCGCCGCCCGGCAGCGCCTGCCGCGCCCGCATCGGCGCGTCGTAGGGCAGGCCCGCCCCGTCGCAGAAATCGATCAGCAGCGCCTCGTCGGCCAGCAGGAAATCCAGCACGAAGCCCAGGAATTCCGGCTCCGCCGCCCGTTCGCGCAGCTCGCCTGCGTCGGTTCCCGACGCGGCGAGGAACGTCCCCAGCGCGTCGGGATCCTCCGCCAGCCGCCCCAGCGCCCTGATCCCGATCCGCTCCGCCGCGTCCTGCGTCATGCCCGCGCCCGCCATCGCCGTCCCTTTCCGTTCCAATCGCCCGTCGATCCCTCCGCCTTTCCCCGCGATCCCGCAACGGCGCATCGCATGACGTGACGGCGAAATTGACGAAGATGACGATATGCCGGCGCAGGCGTAACAACTCGTTAACGGTTCTTGCCGACATACTCGGGAGCGGCGGAGGACAGGCGCACGCGACGCGCCCGACCGTCCGCAGGACCTTGAACGGGTGGAGCGGCGGACCGGACCATGAGCGGCAGGATTCTCATCGCCGGAGGCGCGGCCACGCGGTTCCACAATCTGGCGGAGCGCTTGCGCGACGCCTATCTCGACGTCTCCGACGCGCCGGACGGGCGCGCGGCCCTCGCCATGGCGCGGACGCAGGAGCCTGACCTGGTGATCGCCGATTCGCGCAGCCCCGGCCTCTCGGGCCTGCATTTGTGCCGCGCGATCAAGGCCGACTTCGCGCTCGCCCATCTGCCGGTGGTGATCCTCGCCGACCGCGACGCAAGGGTCGAACGCCTGGCGGGGCTGGAGGCGGGGGCCGACGACTTCCTCTCGCTGCCCGTCGACGACCTCGCCCTGCTCGCCCGATTGCGCAACCTGATGCGGATGAAGGCGATGGTCGACGAGCTGCGCCTGCGCGAGGAGACGGCCCGCGCCCTCGGCCTGCCCGCCGCCCCCCGCCCCGCGCCTGAGTCGCCGGGCCCGCCCGCCCCCGGCCTGCTGCTCGCGGTGCTGCCCGATCCTGTCGCGGCCCGGCGCCGCGCCGCCCAGCTCGGGGCCGCGCTGGGGATCGAGTGCCGGCCCGTCACCGGCGACCGCGCCGCCATCGCAGCGGTCGAGGCCTCGCCCCCCGACCTGGTGCTGATCGAACCTGGAGAGGGCCCCGAGGCGCTGGAGGCGTCGCTGCGGCTGGTCTCGGCCCTGCGCGCGCGGCCGGCGACCCGCGGGTCGGGGATGGTGCTGGTGCTGCCGCCCTCGGCCGCCGGCTCGGCCCCGCTGGCGCTCGACCTCGGGGTGGACGACTGCGTGACCTCGCCGCCCGACCTGCCCGAGCTCGCCGCCCGCCTGCGCACGCTGCTGCGTCGAAAGCGCTTCTCCGACCGGCTGCGCGACGCGGTGCGCGACGGACTGCTGCTGGCCGCGACCGACCCGCTGACCGGCCTCTTCAACCGCCGCTACGCCGAAACCCATCTGGCCCGGATGCTGGAGCAATGCGCGAAGGCGGGCGAGCCGCTGGCGGTGATGATGCTCGACCTCGACCGCTTCAAGCGGATCAACGACGACCGCGGCCATGCGGCGGGCGACGCGGTGCTGCGCGGCTTCGCCGAGCGGCTGAAGGCGGAGGTGCGGGGCGCCGATCTGGTGGCGCGGCTGGGGGGGGAGGAGTTCTGCGTGGCGATGCCCGGCGCGGACGAAGGCGAGGCCCGCCGCGCCGCCGAGCGGGTGCGCGCCGCGGTGGCCCGCGACCCGTTCCCGGCGCCCGAGGGGGGGCCGATCCCGGTCACCGTCTCCATCGGCGTGGCGGTGATGCCGCCCGCACGCACGCCCCCGACCGAGCTGAATGCGGTCGCGATGCCGGCGTTCGATCAGACGCCCCCGACGCCGCCGGCCCCCGCGATTCACGCGCCGATGGGCATGGCCGAGCCCGCCGCCGCCTTCCTTCGCCCCCGCCCGGCCTGCGGCGGCGCGCCCGCCCCCGATCCGGTCCCCGACCCTGTCCATGCCCCGGCCCTCGCCGCCGCCCGGGCGCCGGCGGCGCCCGACGGCGCGGCGCTGCTGGCCCGTGCCGATCACGCGCTCTACGCCTCCAAGGCCGAAGGCCGGGACCGGGTGTCGCTGGTGCGATTGAGCTGAGCCGCCCTTCGCCGTCGGGTCCAAAGCGCCGCGTCGACCGTGCGCAGGCTGCGCCGTCAGGCCCACGGCGCATCGCGCCGGCGGCGCTTGCGGCCCCGGGGCGGGCCTCCCGCGGCGCGTCCCGGAGCGGAGGGCTCCGCGATTCGCTCGAAAACCGACGCCGGTTCCGCATATGGGCTCCTTCGCCGCGGCAGGCGAAGGGCCGCCCCGCGCGGTCCGACCCCGGACCTCCCGAGAGGACTTATCCCTGGCCGTCTCTCCGGCGCCGGCGGCGGCGCGGATCGGGCGCTAGACGGCGGCGGAGTCCGCGGAAGCCGCTGCTGCGGCGAGCACAAACGTCGCCGAACCTGGCGGGCGGGCTCCGCGGACGGCGGCGCCGGCAGGGCACGCATCGCTGGAGCAGGTCGAAGGGCAAGCGCCGCCGGTCGGGCCCATGTCGCGACCAACCGAAAGATCGCGAGGGGCCCGGGCGCATCGGCCTGCACGGAAAGACCCGGCGCCGGCGTCGCTCGACCAGGCCTCGCGGTAGCATTCGCGGCCTGACGCCCCCGCAAAAAGCCCCTTGAAAACCATTGGCGCCGAGGCCCCTCGCCGCGAAGGCGCGCGGCTCAGTCCTCGCCGCGCGGCCCGCGGTCCTTGTCGTGACCCCAACGCCCGGGCCCCCGGTCCTCGCGCAACGCCGCCGCGATCTCCGCGCGGCTCTGATCCGTCAGCCGCCCCGCCACGTCCACGAAGATCAGGTCGGCGAGCCCGCCGCTGGCTCGCTCGGCGTCGCGGGCGGCGACCAGCGCGGCGGCGAGCGCGTCCGGCTCGAATGGCCGCGCCTGCAACGCCACGGCGATGTCCCGCCGGGCGGCGACCAGGGCGCCGGCCATCCGCTGCATCTCGTCATGGCGCCCCCGGACCGCCTCGCGCGCCGCGCGGCGGTCGTCCGAGGGCAGTTCGCGGAACGCCCGCCACAGGGTGACGCGGTCGAACCCCGCCGGCAGCGACGCCCGGGGCGGGCCGCCATGGCGCAGGAACGCCCCCGCGGCGGCGCCGATCAGCAGCAGGTTCACGCAGACCGAGGCCGCCAGCGCCCAGCGCACCCAGCGCCGCCGGGGACGGGGCACGGCGGCGGCGTCGGGCGCGGTCAGGTCGGGTTCTTCGGTCATCGGGTCTCCTCCAGCGCCGACAGGTCGGGCAGCGCCGGCAGGTCGGGATCGGGCAGGAAATCGGCCTGCAGGAAGGCGGTCTCGTAGCTGTAGCCGGTGGTGAGCAGCGCGATGCTATCGGCCAGCGGCGAGTCGCCGGAATAACCGAGCGCCACGCCCATCGCGGCCGAGGCCGCGAAGGCCGCCGGCGCCCCGATCCGGGTCAGCAGGCCGGGACGGCGGCGCGCGGCCCCGGCGAGGCGCGGATCGCGCGCCGGACGGGACGCGGCGACGGTCCGCGCAGGGGCCGGAGCGACCGCCGCCGCCTCCATGCGGGCGAGGAGCCCGGGATCGAGCGGGGGCGTCGCGGTCCCGAGCTCCGCCAGCGCGGCGTCGAGCGCCGCCGCCGCCGCCTCGGCGCGGTCCGCGCCGGTCTCGCCCGCTTCGGCCAGCGCGTCGGCGAGCGCCGCCAGTTCCGCCTCCGTCATCCGCGCTTTCGCCGTCCGGGTCATCGCAGTCTCCTCGGGCGGGGTCGCGCCCGCCAAATCCATCGCGGCGCGGTCCGGACCGCGCCTCGCCCAATCCTGGTTCCGGGTCATGTCCCCGGCTCCCGCCCGGCGCCGACCGGGTCGAGGCCATGCGACAGGCCCAGCGCGTCTCGCCGCGCCTCCAGCCGCGTGGCCAGCGTGCGTCGGGCGCGGGCCAGCAGGCTCTCCACCGCCTCGACGCTCAATTCCATCCGCGCCGCGATCTCCGGATTCGAGAGGTCCGAGAAATGGCGCAGGGTCAACGCCACCCGCTGCCGGTCGGGCAGCGCCGCGATCTCGATCCGCAGGGCCGCGGCCCGGTCTTCGCCGGCCAGCTTAGCCTCCGCCCCCGGTGCGCCGTCGGGACGTTCCGGCGGCTCTTCGGACGACCAGCGGCGGCGGCGGCGCAGACGGTCGATGGAGAGGTTCGCCACCACCCGGTGCAGCCAGGTCCCCACCTGCGCCTCGCCCGGCCGCCAGACCGGCGCCTGACGCCACAGGCGCAGCATCGCGTCCTGGGCCACGTCCTCCGCCTCCGCCGCGTCGGACAGCATCGCCCGCGCCACCGCCACGGCCCGAGGCGCGTGGCGGGAGATCAGGGCCGAGGCCGCGGCGGCGTCGCCGGCGGCGAATCGCGCCATCAGGTCGTCGTCGTCATTCATGCGAGTCCCGTCGGGGGGGCCCGGAGGCGAGGCGGTTCGGTCGGCGGGCCGGCAGGCGGGGCGAGCGACGTCCAAAGCCATGTCGGATCCTCTCGGCGCGAGGCGCGGCCCGGCCGGGCGGCCCCGAAGGACCGCCCGGCCGCACCTCGCCACGTTCAGGGCTTCGCGTCCAGCTTCGGGGCGTGGGCCGGGGCTGGGCCGTGACGGAAGCCCGGGCCGCGCATGGCCTTCGCCTCCTCCAGGCTCACCGCGCCGTCGTCATCGGCGTCGAGCCGGGCGAACATCTCGCCCATCCGCTCCATCATCGGCGAGGCTTCGAATTCCGCGCGCGTCACCACGCCGTCGTCGTCCTGGTCGAGCATCCCGAAGAAGCGGTCGCCCCGCTCGCCGCGCGGGCGGTCGGGCCGGTCGCCCATGACGCTCGCGAGACCCATGCCCAGCTCCGGCTCGTCCACCCGCCCGTCGCCATCGGCGTCGAGCGCGGCGAAGTCCGGCGGCGTCATGTCCGGGCGTCGCGCCTTCATCCGCTCGCCCAGCGCCGCGTATTCGGCCGGGCTCAGCGCCCCGTCCTCGTCGGCGTCGGCGCGGCCCATCAGGCGCGCGGCCATGCGGCCGTGATCGGGGCCGCCGTCGTGGGCGTCGCGGTCGGGACCGTGACCCCAGCCCTTGCCGTCACGGGCGCCGTCAGGCCCCTTGCCGCCATGCGCCTCGCGCATCGCCTTCGCCGCCGCGTCGAACTCGGCGCGGGTCACCTTGCCGTCCTTGTCCGCGTCGGCGTCGTCGAAGCGCGACAGCATCCCGGCGCGCACCTCCTCGAGCGTCACGCCGCCGGAGCCGTCGGCGTCCATCTTCTCGAACATCCGGGCCTGGTCCGGCCCGGCCCCGTGAGCCGCGACCGGCGCGGCGGCGGAGGCGACGAGCCCGGCGCCCAGCGCGACCCCGGCGAGCAGCCGGGCGAGAGCGCGATCATTGATCTTCATGCGTCGGATCCTTTCCTGCATGGACGCGGCCCGCTTTCTTCGAGGCATTCGCCTCCGGGGACGATCCGGTCCCGGCCTCTTGCCGGTCTGCGACCGTCCCAAGCCGCGCGTCTTCCCCTGTTCAACGCCTCCGGTCCGGGTATCCGTCGCGGGCCACGCAGTTTTTCCGCGGAGTCGCGCATGACGTCGCGCCCATTCTTGCTGCACTCGCGAAGAAGAGGCGACACGCTGACGCAAGACGACGCGCGCACTGGAATGGGCGCGGGCCGTCGATACTTTCGCGATCATGACCCGCCCCGTCCGCATCATGCCCGAAACCACAGGGCTCGCCCCGACCCGCGCGGTCGCCGCCCCCGCGCTGGGGGCCGTAGCCATGAGCGCGTCGTCAGGTCCGAAGGGGACGGACGCCCCCGAAGCCGGCTCCCGCGTCGAGCCGACCCAGGGCGCCCACGCGCCTGCCGCCGGCTCGGAGGCGGAGCCGCGCGATGTCGGTCGTTCGGTGCGCCGCGGCTGGCGGCGGACCTGCCCTGCCTGCGGCGGCGGCCCGCTCTATGACGGCTATCTGTCCGTGCGCGAAACCTGCCCCGCCTGCGCCGAGCGGCTGGACCTGCACAACGCCGACGACCTGCCGACCTGGATGACCATCATCGTGGTCGGCCATATCGTGGCGCCGCTGATGCTGACGGTCTGGGACGTGTGGGATCCGCCGATCTGGGTGCACTGGACCCTGTGGCCGCCGATGGCGCTGCTGCTGTCGCTGTGGCTGCTGCCGCGCTTCAAGGGCATGATCGTCGGCCTGCAATGGGCCAAGCGCATGGCCCGCTTCGGGCGGCCCCGCAAGGGCTGAGCCCGCCGCGCCCTGGGGCGCGCTCCGCGCTTCCTTTTCCCTGCGCCCCCAGGCACGCCCCGCGCGCCCGTTTCCCCTCGCCCCAAGGCGCCCCCCGCGCGCCGTTTTTCCCTTCGCCCCGGGGGCGCCGCGCGCGACCTTCCCCCGCGTATGTCCGTCTGGACAGGGTTCGTCCCGGCGGGCAGAGTGAGTTTCGATAAGGAGCCCAGAATGTCCCCGACCCAGGAAACGCCTCAGGCGGCCGCCGCCTCCTCCGACAAACCAGCCCGCCCCGCCTCCGCCGTGCCCCGCGACGCCGCCACCGTGGTCATCGCCCGGCGCGACGGCGACCATCCGCGCGTGCTGATGGGCCAGCGCGGCAAGGGCGCGAGCTTCATGCCCGACAAGTTCGTGTTTCCCGGCGGCGCCCTCGACCCCGAGGACCATGACGCCCCCGAGGGCGCGCCGCTGCGCGCCGCCTGCCTCGCACGGCTGGAGAAGAAGAGCGCCGCCGGCCTCGGCCCGGCGCTCGCCCGCGCCGCGGTGCGCGAGACCTTCGAGGAGACCGGGCTGATCCTCGGGACCCCCGACGCCCGCGCCGCCGAGTTCATCGACGCGCATACCGACAGCTGGCGGGAGTTCTTCGAGACCGGACACATGCCGGCCTGCGACAGCCTCACCTTCATCTTCCGCGCCATCACGCCGCCCTACCGGCCCAAGCGCTTCGACGCGCGGTTCTTCCTCGCCGACGCCACTGCGCTCGCCGGCGATCTGGAGGACCTGAGCCGCGCGTCGGGCGAGCTCAGCCACCTGACCTGGCTGACCCTGCGCGAGGCCCGCGACCTCGACCTGCCGCTGATCACCGAGGTGGTGCTGGCCGAGGTCGAGGAGATCCTCAGCATCACCCCGGCGGGGCAGATCCCCGCCGACCGTCCCGCGCCCTTCTTCCACCACGAGAAGGACCGGTCGTTCTACGACGCGCTCTGAGCGCGTTCCGCCGCGGGCTGCGGCGGGCGGGGAGGCGGCGCGGGTCGATCCGCGCTTGACTCCTCGCCCCCCGCTTGAGAAAAGCCCGCTCCTAATGAATTCGTCGCGGGCGCCCTAGCGCCTACGGGAGCGTTGAGATGGCCAAGCCGACCACCGTGAAGATCCGCCTGAACTCGACCGCGGGCACCGGGCACTTCTATGTGACCAAGAAGAACAGCCGTACCATGACCGACAAGATGTCGGTTCGGAAGTACGACCCGGTCGTGCGCAAGCATGTCGAGTACAAGGAAGGCAAGATCAAGTGATCGCCGCCCCCTCGGGGGCGTGATCGACTGATCCCTTTCGAAAGCCCGCCGATCGATGGACCGGCGGGCTTTCGCGTGTCCGGATGCTGGGAGGGGTGCGGCGTGTGCGCATCGCAGCAGGCGGGTCGCCATCGCCGGACGCAGCTCCCCTGTGCGCCGGGCGCCGCGGCGCCGGCGGCGCGAGGTCAAGCCGCCCGCGGCCCCTGCCCCCTGTCCCGGCAACCCTGCCCCTCGCCCTTGCGCGTCCTTCGGAGACGCGCCGCGCACGAAAAAGGGGCCGGAGCTTGCGCTCCGGCCCCGGTTGGTTCCGCGCCCCGGAAGGTTGGATCAGTTCCGGTTGCCCATGAACTGCAGCAGGAACATGAACATGTTCAGGAAGTCCATGTAGAGCCGCAGCGCGCCCATGATGGCGCCCTTGCCCATGTAGGCCTCCCCCTCGGCGCCCATCTGGGCCATCCCGAGATATTCGTTCTTGATCGACTGCGTATCGTATGCGGTGAGGCCCGCGAAGATCAGCACGCCCAGCGCCGAGATGGCGAACTGCAGCGCCGACGAGGCGATGAAGATGTTCACGATCGACGCCACGATCAGGCCGATAACGCCCATCACGAGGAACGAGCCCATGGCCGACAGGTCGCGCTTGGTGGTGTAGCCGTAGAGGCTGAGGCCGCCGAAGGCGATCGCGGTCGCGAAGAAGGTCTGCGCGATCGACACGCCGGTGAACACCGCGAAGATGTAGCTGATCGAGGCGCCCATCAGCGCCGCGAACACCCAGAACACCAGCTGGGCGGTGGCGGTGCTCATCTTGTGGATCATGGCCGAGAAGCCGAAGACCACCGCGAGCGGGGCGAACATCACCACCCATTTCAGCGGCGAGCCGAAGATCGCCTGCAGAAGGGCCGGGGAGTTGCCGATGAAGAACGCGACGGCGCCGGTGATGACCATGGCGACCGCCATCAGCCCGTAGACGCGGTTCATGTATCCGCGCAGGCCCTCGTCGATCGCCGCCGATTGCGTTCCGGACCGGCGAATGGCGTCATACTGCTGCATGTGTCAAACCCTGTTCGTTCGTTGTTCCAAGCCGTCCGGCGCGCGTCGGTGCGACCCACGCCGGTTTGGTCCATCATATCGGAAAGCGCGGCCATGAGTTCAAGGTTTTTGACCTAGGGTCCCGGTCACGTCCTGCTTACTCGCGCGCGCGCAACACCTGGGCCGGCCGCACGCCCAGCGGACGGGCCGCGAAGACCAGGCCGGCGACCAGGCTCAGAGCGGCGCCGCCGGCGACGATGACCACCGCCGACACCGGCTCGAACACGTAGTCCGCGTCCATCACCAGCACCATCACCGCCCAGCCCGCGACCCCGCCCGCGACGATGGCCACCGCCCCCGCCGCGGCGCCCAGCAGCGCCGCGCGCAGCGCGAAACTGACCAGGATAGTGCGGCGCGAGGCGCCCAGAGTCTTGAGCACCGCGGCCTCGTAGACCCGGCGCCGCTCTCCGGCCGCCGCCGCCCCGATCAGCACCACGATCCCGGTCAGCAGCGTCGCCGAAGCCCCCCAGCGCGTCGCCGAGGCGAGCTCGCGCAACCCGCTCGCCACCTGGTCGATGGCCTCGCGCACGCCGATGGCGGTGATATTGGGGTAGGCGCCGGCCACGTCGCGCAGCAGACCGCCCTCGGAGCCCTCCTCGGCGTAGACCGTGGCGATATGGGTGTGCGGGGCCCCGGCGAGCGCGCCGGGGCTCATCACCATCAGAAAATTGATCCCCATGTCCCGGAAATTCACCACCCGGAAATTGGCGATCCGCGCGGTGATCTCGCGGCCCAGCACCGACACCGTCACCGTGTCGCCGATCTCGAGCCCGAGCCCCTTGCCGTGCTCGTCGGAGAAGGAGACCAGCGTTTCGCCGGCATAGTCCTCGGACCACCATTCGCCCTCGGTCAGCACCGTGCCGCGGGGCGGGGTCGCCGAATAGGTCACGCCGCGGTCGCCGCGCAGGATCCAGCGATAGTCCTCGGGCACCACAGCCTCCGCCGCGGGAACCCCGTTCAGGCGGGTGAGAATGCCGCGCAGCATCGGGGCGGTCTCGACCTCGGTCACGCCATCGTGCGCGCGCGAGGCTTCGAGGAAGCCGGGCAGCTGGTCGGTCTGCACGTCGACGAAGAAGAAGGCGGGGGCTTTCTCGGGCAATTCGTCGGTGATGACATGGCGCAGGTTCCAGTCGATCTGGCCGACGGAGGCGAGCACCGCCAGCCCCAGCCCCAGCGACAGCACCACGCCCGCCGTCTCGCCGCCCGGACCGCCGATGGCGCCGAGCGCCAGGCGAAGCGAGGGGCGCCCTCGCACGAATCGCGACCGCGCCGCGGGCCGCGCCAGCCGCGCCACGCCCATCGCCGCCAGCCACAGCACCACCAGCGCCCCGGCGACGCCGCCCGCGAAACCCAAAGCCACCTGCCAGATGCCCGAGAAGGCCGCCGCCGCGCCGACCAGCACCGCCGTCAGCCCGCCGATCAGCACGAGATAGGAGGGCCGCGGCCAGCCGCCGCCGCCCTCGCCAGATTCGCGGTAGAGCGCCGCCGCCCGGACCTCCCGCGCCCGCGCCAGCGGCCACAGCGCGAAGATCAGGGCGGCGAGCATCCCGTAGATCCCCGCCTCCCACAAAGGCCCGGCATAGACGTCGAAAAGCGCCGGCACCGGCAGGAGATCGCCCAGCAAAGGGCCCAGCGCCGCGGGGATCGCCGCGCCGATCCCCAATCCGATGGCCACGCCCAGCGCGGCGAGCGCCCCGATCTGGATCAGGTAGACCGCGAAGATCACCCGCCCCGACGCGCCCAGCGTCTTCAGCGTGGCGATGGTCGCGGTCTTGCGGTCCATGTAGCTGCGCACCGCCGCCGACACCCCGACGCCGCCCATGGCGAGCGCGGCGAGGCCGACCAGCACCAGGAACGCCCCGATCCGGTCCACGAAGCTGGAGACGCCGGGCGCGCCGTTGCGCCGGTCCTTCCAGCGCAGGCCGGATTCGGGGAAACGGGCGGCGGCCTCCGCCGACAGCGCGTCGAGATCCGCCTCAGCCGGCAGGCGCAGGCGGTATTCGCTGGAGAAAAGCGTGCCGGGGGCGAGCAGGCCGGACTGTTCCAGCGCCTCGATCCGCAGCAACGTGCGGGGGCCGAAGCCGAAGCCGCCGGCGGCCGCGTCCGGCTCCACCTCCAGCGCCGCGCGCAATTCGTAGTCGCCGCGGCCGAGCTTCACCCGGTCGCCGACCCTCAACGCCAGCCGGTCGATCAGCGCCGGGGCCATGACCACGCCCCAGACCCCGTCGCGTTCGCCCAGCGCGTCGCCCAGCGAGATCCCGCCGGAGAATTCGGCGGCCCCGTAAAGCGGCCAGGCCCCGTCCACGGCCTTCACCTGGGTCAGCGCCCGGTCCGCGCCGCCCTCGCGCGGGACCACGGCCATGGATCTGAAGTCGACCGTCTCCGACACCCGCTCGGCGACGCCCTCCATCCAGGCGCGCTCTTCCGGCTCGGCGAAGCGGTAGGTGAATTCCATCTCGGCGTCGCCGCCGAGAATGACCTGCCCCTGCTGGGCGAGCCCCTGCGAGATCGCCATGCGCACCGAACCGACCGCGGCGATGGCCGCGACGCCGAGCGCAAGACAAGCGAGAAACACGCCGAAGCCTTTCAACCCGCCGCGCAGCTCGCGGCGGGCGATGCGGAAGGCGACGGGCAGGATGGCGGGCGAGGCGCTCCGGTTCATTCCGCCGCCTCGGAAGCGGGGGCGGGCTCGCCCTCCAGAAGCCCGTCCGCGACGCGGATCACCCGGTCGCAGCGCGCCGCGAGCTCGGGCGCATGAGTGACCATCACCAATGTCGCGCCATGGCGGTCGCGCAGGCCGAACAGCAGCTCCATGATCGCCTCGCCGTTGACCCCGTCGAGGTTGCCGGTGGGCTCGTCGGCCAGCAGGATCTCGGGCCGCGGCGCGGCGGCGCGGGCGAGCGCCACGCGCTGCTGCTCCCCGCCCGAAAGCTGGCCGGGGTAATGGTCGAGCCGCGGGCCCAGGCCCACCGCGCGCAGCTCGTCCGCGGCGCGGTCGAAGGCGTCGTCCCGGCCCGCCAGTTCCAAGGGCGTCGCCACGTTCTCCAGCGCGGTCATCGTCGGAATCAGGTGGAAGGACTGGAACACCACCCCCATATGATCTCTGCGAAACTGGGCGAGCGCGTCCTCGTCCATCGCGGTCAGGTCCTGGCCCAGCGCCCGGACCACCCCGCCGGTGGCCTGCTCAAGCCCGCCCATCAGCATGAGGAGCGACGACTTGCCCGAGCCCGAGGGTCCGACCACCCCCACCGTCTCGCCGCGCGCGACCGTCAGCGTGACGCCGCGCAGGATCTCCACCCGCCCGGCGCGCGAGCCCAGCGTCAGCCGCGCGTCCTCCAGCGCGAAGGCGGGGGCGGTGTCGGCGGCTTGGGATCGCGTCATGCGGCGAGGTCTCCGGCTTGGGGCTGATCGCGGCCGCGCGGGTGAGAGCGCGCGCGCCTCCGGGGCATATGGGGCCGCGGCGCGCGGGCTCAAGGCGCTGGCCGGCGCGGCGCTGGTGGCTTTCACGCTGCATCCGACGCTTTCGGTCGCCCAGTCGGCGCAAGGGGCCGCGCCTCGGCCCGAGGCGCAATCCGGCCCGGTCACCCTTCTGGCGCTGGGCGACAGCCTGACCCACGGCTACGGCCTGCCCGAGGCGGAGGGCTTCGTGCCCCGCCTGCAGGCCTGGCTGCGCGAGCGCGGCCATGACGTGACCGTGATCAACGCCGGAGTTTCGGGCGACACCACGCAGGGCGGCCGGGCGCGTCTCGACTGGTCGCTGAGCCCGGAGGTCGATGCGGTGATCGTGGAGCTCGGCGGCAACGACCTGCTGCGCGGCATCGACCCCGCGACCAGCCGCGCCAATCTCGACGCCATCCTGACCGAGCTCTCCGCCCGCGGCCTGCCCGCCCTGATCGCGGGCCTCCCCGCGCCGCTGAATTACGGGGAGGACTGGAAGACCGAGTTCGACGCCATCTTCCCGGAGCTGGCGGAGGCGCATGGCGCGATCCTCTACCCGAATTTCCTGGCCGGAATCGGCGGGCTGAAGGACCGGGAGGCCGCCCGCGCGGTGATGCAGGAAGACGGCATCCACCCCAACGCCGCCGGGGTGGATCTGGTGGTGGAGGGCATCGGCCCGGCGGTGGAGGCGCTGATCGCGCAGGTCCGCGCGGCGGCGTCCGCCGACTGAGCCGATGATCCGCGCCTTCATCGCCCTCCGCCTGCCCGAGGCGCTGGAAGACCGGCTCGACGACCTCGCCTGGGATGTGGGGGAGGGGCGCCCCTCGGACCCTCTGACCTTCCACCTGACGCTCGCCTTCCTGGGCGAGCAGCGGGCGGAGGCGCTGGAGGACGTGGCGCTGGAGCTGGAGCGGCTGGACGCGCCCTCGCCCCCGGTGGAGCTGCGGGGATTGGGCGTGTTCGGGGGCGCGCGGCCGCGTTCGGCCCATGCGCTGGTCACGCCATCGCCCGGCCTGTCGGCGTTGCGCGATGCGGTGCGCCGCGCCTGCCGGCGGGGCGGGGTGGAGCTGCCGCACGCCCGGTTCACGCCGCATGTCACGCTGGTCCGCTTCCCGCCCAGCCTGCCGGCGGGCGAGGGTCTGGCGCGCTGGCTCGCACGCCACGCCGCCTTCGCGGCCGAGCCGTTCCATCCGCCCGAGGCGCTGCTGCTCCGCTCCGATCTCGGGCCGGAGGGGCCGACGCATACCGAGCTGATGGCGATTCCGCTGTCCCGGGGCCCCGGCGAGGACCCGCGCACGGTTTCGGCTGATTTTGGAAGCTGATTCGGATGAACTTCGGCCGGACCGCGTGGATTTGCGTGGAGAGCGACGTGGATCCCGCGCAGCGGGTCATCCTCGACGGGACGCATCCGCCCGCATCGCCGATTCGAGCCGTGAGGCAAGACCGCCGCCGCTTCGGTCAGCCCCGGCCCAGTCTCAGTCCCGGCCCAGTCTCAGTCCCGGCCCAGTCCCGGCGCGATACCCGCTACAGCCTGTGGGATGCGCGGGCAAGACCGCCGCGCATCGCCGTTCTCACATGCCTCAGCGCGCGTAGCGCCAGGCGAATTCGCGCCGCAGCCGCGCTTCTTCAAGCGTCAGCCGGACGTTCCAGCGCCCGATGCGCTGCGCCTTCAATGCCCTGCGCCAGGCGCTCATGCGACCGTTCATCATCCGCGCTCCTGTTCGGCACGACATCCCCGCGCGCACTAAACGGGCTTTGGGTTACCGAAATAATAAGGGCGCGTGAATTTCTCACGCGCCCGGTCTGCTATACTTGCAGGGATACCCGGTCAAGCCGTTGCGGCAGAGCCACAGCGCCGTGACTCAACGCAGGGTGGTGGACGTCTCCCAGAACGGCCGGTCGGCTTCGAACGACGCGGCGCCATGGTCGAGACCGATGTCGCGCAGCTGTTCGGGGGACATGCGGGCCAGGGCACGACGCTGCTTGGCGGTCTGGCTCCAGCGCGCCACGCGGGCGAGCAGGGTTCCGAAAGACACACCGCGGAGGGCGGTTGCCGAAACGGTCGGAGCAACAGTGTGAGTCATATTCGCCTCCATTCAGCTATCGTGATCCCGGAAAGTTCCGCATCACCGATGTTGATGCATATGCAGGAGCATGCTACGTTCTGCAAACGAATGGTTTTGACGCTGCGCATCACGGAGCTTGATATGACGCGGAACCTCGATCTCACCGCCCTGCGCAGCTTCGCGATGGTCGCGGAGGCCGGCGGCGTGACCCGTGCCGCGGCCCGTCTGCACCTCACCCAGTCCGCCGTATCCATGCAGTTGAAACGGCTTGAGGAGAACATCGGCCAGCCGCTGCTCGACCGCTCCGGCCGGGCCCCGCAGCTGACCTCGCAGGGCGAGCTTCTGCTCAGCTACGCCAAGCGCATGCTGACGCTCAACGACGAGGCCTGGGGCCGGCTCACGTCGCAGGCGTTCGAGGGTCAGCTGACGCTCGGCGTGCCCGCAGACATCGTGTTCCCGCATATCCCGCAGGTGCTCAAGCGCTTCGCCATGGCTTATCCGAGGGTCAAGGTGACCCTGGTCTCATCCTACACCCGTCGCCTGCACGCGCTGCGCGACCGGGGCGAGGCCGATCTGATCCTGACCACCGAGGCCACCCCCCGCACGGGGGGCGAGACGCTGGAACGCGCCCGCCTGGTCTGGGTCGGCGCCCATGGCGGCCACGCCTGGAAGGCGCGCCCCCTGCGGCTGGCGTTCGAGAACAACTGCATCTTCCGCGCCTCGGTGCAGGAGGCGCTGGACCAGGCCGGGATGGACTGGGAGATGGCGGTGGAATCGGAGACGACGCGGACCATCGAGGCCTCGGTCTCCGCCGACCTCGCGGTGCATGCGGCGATCGAGTCCGCCGTGGTCGACCGGCTGGAGGTGGTGCGCCACCACGGCGCCCTGCCCGACCTGCCCGTCTACCACATCAACATGTATCACGCCGACGGGCCGGAGAATCGCCTGACCCGCGAGCTGGCGCAGTTCGTGCGCGATTCCTACGCCTGCGAGCAGGAGGCGCTGATCGCCGCCCAATAGGGCCCCGGCGAGGCGTGGTCACCCCCAGGGCGTGACCACCACCTTGCCGGTCGCCTCGCGCGATTTCAGCAGCCGCAGCGCCTCGTTCGCGCCCTCCAGCGGCAGGATGTTGGAGATATGGGGCTTCAGCCGCCCCTCCGCGTACCAGGCCATCAGCTGGGCGAGGCTCGCCCGCAGAACCTCCTGCCGGAACGTGCGGTAGACCCCGATATAGAGCCCCAGCACGTCGATGTTCTTGACCATCACGATGTTGGCCGGGATCTGCGGGATGTCGCCGGAGGCGAAGCCGATGGGGATCATCCGCGCCTCCGGCCGGCAGGCCCGCATCGCCGCCTTCCACTGGTCGCCCCCCACCGGATCATAGACCACGTCGACGCCGCCAAGCGCGAGGCAGCGTTCCCGGATGTCCTCGGCCTCCGAATCGATCAGGTGGTCGGCCCCCATCCGCCGCGCGATCTCCAGCCGCTCGGGCCCCCGCGCGCAGGCGATGACCTCCGCCCCCATGATCTTGCCGATCTCCACCGCGGTCAGCCCGACCCCGCCGGCGGCGCCGAGCACCAGCAGACGCTCGCCCGGCCGCATCCGCGCCTTGTGGTCGAGCGCGAGATGCGAGGTGGCGTAGGCGATCTGGAACGCCGCCGCCGCCTCGGACGGCATCGCGTCGGGGACCAGGGTGCACAGGTCGGCGGGGGCGAGGCAGTATTCCGCGAACCCGCCCCCCGACATCGCCGCGACCCGGGCGCCGGGCGCGAGGCGCACCCCCTCGCCCACCGCGTCGACCAGCCCGCAGACCTCCCCGCCCGGGGAGAAGGGCAGCGGCGATTTCTCCTGATACTTGCCCTGCACCCGCAGCGTGTCGGCGAAATTCACCCCGCAGGCGAGGACCTTGAGCCGGACCTGGCCGGGGCCGGGCTCAGGCGCCGGGATCTCGTCGAGCACCAGGTCCGTGCCGAGTTCGTGCAGGCGCATGGCGCGCATCGGGCGGTCTCCTCCGGTCGCGGGTCGCGTGGCGCCCGGTCGGCGCCGGACGGGCGTTTCGCGCGCAGAGTGCACCGCCCGGCCCGCCCCGGAAAGGGGGCGGGCCGCAGTTCGGGTCAGGCGATGAAGTCGATCTCCACGGTCGCGGAGCTCGTGTGTTTGACTTCCCATTCGGTCTGGTAGCCCAGCGAATAGTGCATTTCCAAATGGTCGCCGGCCTGGATGGCGCTCCCCCCGTACGAGGCCTCGATCTCGAAGTCGCCATTAGGTTGAAGTATGATCCTGCCGCCATCGTCGAGGCCCAGGCGCGTCGTCGAGTCCCGGCCCCACATCGAGTAGCCATCGTCAGGGCCCGGACTGAAGATGAAGAACTGCAGCTCATCGCCGGGATTGGGGTCGTAGTCGGGGCCGAAGCCGTTGTCCGCGAAGAAGTTGCCGGTCATGGCCCCGCTCAGCGAGAACACGAAACGGTCGTCGACCGCCACCGGAGGATAGTCGGTCTCGTCCACCACCCCCCCGTCCACGCCGCGCACGGTGAAGGTGATCTCCGCGGGCGCCGAGGGGCGGGTTCCGTCGGTCAGCGTGTAGCTGACGGTAACGTCTCGGCTCTCGCCTTCGGCCAGATCATCGAAATCGCCGTCGGGATTGAACCAGAAATGACCGTCCTCCAGCATCCTGAGACGGCCGCCGCCGTCGAGATCGATGCTCACGCCCACATTGGCCTTCACGCCGTTCACCGAAAGAACCGAGACGTCCTCCCCTTCCGGGTCGTAGCCGTATTTCCCGAACCCCAGGACCGTGGTGTAGAGCGTCCTGTCCTCGTCGGTCGCGAAGTCGAAATCCGGGGCCACGGGAGGCGAATCCACACCCTCCACCCGCACGGTGACGGTGGAGACGCGGGTGAAATCTCCGTCGGTGGCGCGATAGGTGAAGGACGTGTCGCGGAATTCGCCGGGCTTGAGATCGTCGAAATCTTCGCCGGCGACGAACCAGAACCGTCCGTCGGCCATCAGCCGCACCTTGCCCCCGCCGGGCAGCTCGGCAAGCTCGCCCGCCGCGGTGGTCGAGCCGAGGAACTTGGTCACGGTCAGCTTGTCGCCGTCCGGATCGAGATCGCGGCCATGGCCGTTGTCGGCGAAGACGTTGCCCGAGGTGACCGCCCGCTCGTGGCTGTAGATGGTGTCCTCGCGCAGCACGGGCGCGTCGTCCCGGCCGGCGATGGTCATGGTCACCGTCGCGGTGTCGGTCTGGCCGGCGGCGTCGGCGATGGTGTAGTCGAAGCTGACCTGGACGCTTTCGCCGGCGCGCAGATAGTCGAAATCATCGGCGGTGTCGAACCAGAAGCGCCCGTCGGACATGACCCGCACCCGGCCTGCGGCCAGGTCGAACCCAAGGCCGACATAGCTCGCCTGCCCTTCGACCGCCGCCACCCGCAGCGCCTCGCCCTCGGGGTCGGAATCGATCCCGAAGCCGTGATCGGCGAAGACGCTGCCGCTGTAAAGCGCGTCCTCGTGGATGGCGATGGCGTCGTCGCGCGCGTCGGGCGGCGCGTCGGCCACAGCGAAGAGGCTCGACTGCGGCCCGAAGGCCAGCGGCTTGACGTCGGCGACGATGGTCATGGCATGATCCCCGCGCGGGCCGGCGTCGCGAATAGTCGCCGGGACTGCGCTCACCCGTGTTGAAATTTAGCGACTCACCCCCCCAAGGCGTCGCGATTCGATCTTAACAGGTCGTCGACCCTCCGGATACGCGACCGGCCTCGATCCCTCCGAAAATGCAGGAATCGCGCGCCTGCAAGTCCCCCCGAAAAGCAACGCGGGCGGCGGCGCCGCCGCCCGCGTTTCCTGCGCCCCCCCGCGCGGGGCGCGCCCTCAATCCAGCGGCGACTGGACCGTGATCAGCATTCGGGCGGTGTCGAAACCGCCAAGCCCGTCCGAAATCTCATAGGTCACGCTGGCGTCGACCGCGTCGCCCGGATCCAGATCCGCGAAATCGCCGTCGGGGTTGAACCAGAACCGGCCGTCGGCCAGCAGCCGGACCCGCCCGCCCTCGGCGAGGTCGAAGCTGGTTCCCACCAGCGCGGCCTGGCCGTTCACCGACACCACCTGCAACGCATCGCCGTCGGGGTCGTAATCCGCCCCGAAGCCGTTGTCGGCCAGCACGTTGCCGGACCGCACGCCCCCCGGCGCCGACGCGACCAGGTCGTCGGCCGCCACCGGCGCATCCTCCACCCCGTTCACCCGGATCGTCGCCGTCGCCGCCCGTGCGCCCGGCGCCCCGGTCTGGTCGCGCACCGCGTAGGTGAAGGCCACGTCGGCGGTCTCGCCGAAGCGCAGCATGTCGAAATCGCCGTCAGGGTCGAAGACGAAGGACCCGTCGGCCTGCGCCGTCAGCAGCCCGCCCGCCGCCAGATCCACCGCGACGCCGACATTCGCGGTCGCCCCCTCGATCCGGGTCACGGTCAGCGCATCGCCGTCGAAGTCGAAATCCGCGCCCGAGCCGTTGTCGGTCAGCAGCCCGCCCGCCAAGGCGTCGTCCGCATCCACCGCGAAAGCGTCGTCGGCCGGGATCGGGGCCGAGTTGGCGCCCCGCACCACGAAGGTCGCCGTGGCGGTGTCGGTCAGCCCGCCCGCCTCGGCGATGGTGTAGGTGACGCTGGTCGTCCGGGTCTCCCCCGGCGCGAGGTCGAGGAAATCGGCCTGCGCGTCGAAGCCGAACGTGCCGTCCGCCTGCACCCGGATCCGTCCGCCGCCGTCGAGGTCGACATAACCGCCGACCCCCGCCGCCAGCCCGTCGACCGCGACCACCGAGAAGGCGTCGCCCTCCGGATCGACATCGGCCCCGCCGCCCGCCGCGGTGAAGAGATGACTCACGAAGGCCGTGGCCCGCTCGGTCGGCGAGTAGCTGTCGTCGGCCGCGACCGGCGCCTGGTTGGTCCCGTCGACGCGGATCGTCGCCGTGGCGACCGAGCCGCCGGTCAGCGCGTAGTCGAAGCCCACCGTCTCGCTCTGCCCGACGCGCAGATGGTCGAAATCCCCGTTCGGGTCGAAGACCATCGTCCCGTCCGCGCTCACCACCACGAAGCCGCCGCCCGCCAGCGCCACCGGCTGGCCGACGCCCGCCGCAGCCCCCTCGACCGAGACCACGACCAGCGCGTCCCCGTCCACGTCGACATCCGGGCCCGCGCCGTTGTCGGCGAAGACCGAGCCTGCGACCCCCGCCGCATCGGTCGCCACGAAAGCGTCGTCGGCGGCGACCGAGGCGTCGTCGACCCCCATCACCGTCAGGGTCGCCGTGGTCGGCGCCGCGGCCTTGGCGTTGAACTGATCGGCCACGGTGTAGGTGAAGCTCACCTGGCGGCTCTCGCCCGCGGCCAGATCGTCGAAATCGCCGTCGGCGTCGAACCAGAACGCGCCGTTGGCGTTGACCCTGAGCCGGCCGCCCTCCGCCAGATCGAGCGACCGGCCCACATTGGCAGCGACGCCTTGCACCAGGGCCACATGCAGGACCGCGCCGTCGTCGGGGTCGCGATCCGCGCCGGCGCCGTTGTCGGCCAGCACGTTGCGGGAGAAGAGCGCGTCCTCATCGGTGACGAAGGCGTCGTCGACCCCCACCGGCCGGTCGTTGCGCCCTTCCACCGTGATCGTCGCCACGCCCGTGTCGGTCCCGCCATGCGGATCGGCGAGGGTGTAGCCGAAGCTGACCGTCGCGGTCTGCCCGACGCCCAGATGCCCGAATTGCGCGCTCGGCGCCTCGAAGCGGAACGTGCCGTCGGCCAGCACCCGCAGCTGCCCGCCGCCGGCGAGCGCGATCGACTGGTCGATGTTCCCCGCATCGCCGTCGACCGCGACCACGCTCAGCGCATCGCCGTCCGGGTCGATGTCCGCCGCGCCGCCATTGGCCGCCAGCAGCGAGCCTTCGGTGGTCGCGCCTTCGGCCGCGAGGATCGCGTCGTCGACCGCCACCGGCGCGTCGTTTCGGCCCTGCACCTCGACATGGACCGTCGCCGTGGCGGTGGCGCCGTGGCTGTCGGCGACCATGTAGTCGAAGCTGACCGTGCGGCTCTGGCCCACGCCCAGATCCTCGAAATCCCCGTCGGGGTCGAACCAGAACCGGCCGTCGGCCAGCACCCGCGCCCGACCGCCGCCCGCCACGTCGAAGCCGGTGTCGACGTCGAAGCCGCCGGCCCCGATGACGTGGAGCGCGTCGCCCTCCGGATCCCCGTCCGGACCGGCGCCGTTGTCGGCGAGCACGTTGCCCGACGCCGTGCCGTCCTCGTGCCCCTGCACCGCGTCGTCCTGCGGCGTCGGTGCGTCGTTGCGGCCCGCGATCGCCAGCGTCACCGTCGCGGACGACACCGCCCCGTGCGGGTCGGAGACCTGGTAGTCGAAGCTGTCGGTCCCGGTCTCGCCCTCGGCCAGGGCATCGAAGGCCCCGTTCGCCTGCCAGTCGAACGTCCCGCCGGCCAGCAAGGTCACCGAGGCGCCGGAGGCGAGCACGACGGTGTCGCCCTCCGCCATCGCCGTCCCCTCGACGCCCCGGACATGCAACGCGTCGCCCGTATCCGGGTCGGTGTCGTTGAGAAGCACCGAGCCGGTGATCCCGCCCGCGTCCTCGTCGACCGCGAAGCCGTCGCCGGCGTCGGCGGCGGGGGTGGGCGCGTCGTTGCGCCCTTCGACCGTCACCGTGACGGTGGCGTCGGTCTGCGCGCCATACGGATCCTCGATGGTGTAGTCGAAGACCACCTCGCGGGTCTGGCCGACCCCCAGATCCTCGAAATCGCCATCGGCCACGAAATAGAAGCCGCCGTTGGCCAGCACCCGGATCCGGCCGCCGCCGGCGAGGTCGATGGCGGTGTCGACCAACCCGGCATCGCCCTCGACCGCGACCACCGCGAAGGCGTCGCCGTCCACGTCGAAATCCGCCCCCGCGCCATTGTCGGCGAAGATCGAGAAGAAGCTGACCGCATCCTCATGGCTGGTCAGCGCGTCGTCGCGGGCCGTCGGCGCGTCGTTCACGCCGTCCACCCGCACCGTGACCACCTGGTCGGCGCGCCCGCCGCGGTTGTCGCCGAGCGTGTAGCCGAAGCTGACCGTGCGGCTTTCGCCCACGCCCAGATCCTCGAAATCCCCGTCCGGGGAGAACCAGAACTGGCCGTTGGCGTTGACCCGGACCCGGCCGCCTTCGGCGAGGTCGATGGACTGGCCGACATGGGCCGCGAGTCCCTCGACCCGGCTCACCTTCAGCGTGTCGGCCTGGTCGATGTCGTAATCCGCGCCCGACCCGTTGTCGGCCAGCACGTTGCCGCTGCGCAGCCCGTCCTCGCGGACGAAGGTCGCATCAGCCTGCGGACGGGGCTTGTCGTTGCGGCCCTCGATCGTGACCGTGACCTGGCCCTCGTCGGTGGCGCCGTGGATGTCGGCGACGGTGTAGGCATAGGACACCTGCGCCGTCTGCCCGACCGAGAGGTGGTCGAACTGCCCGGTCGCCGCGTAGAACCGCGCCGTGCCGTCCGCCAGCACCCGCAGGAGCCCGCCGCCCGCGAGCGCGATGGCATTGCCGACATCGGCCGCCGACCCGTTGACCGCGACGATGGTCAAGGCGTCGCCCTCCACGTCGAAATCCGCCCCCGCGCCGTTGTCGGCGAAGAGCGAGACCACGCTCAGCGCGTTCTCATGGGTGCGGATCGCGTCGTCGCGCGCCGCCGGGGCGTCGTTGCGCCCCGCGACCTCGACCGAGACCGTGGCCGTGTCGGTCGCGCCATGTTCGTCCGAGACGGCGTAGGCGAAGACGTCGGTCGCGGTCTCGCCCTCCGCCAGCTGCTGGAACTGGCCGTTGGCGTCGTAGAGGAACACGCCCCCCGCCTGCAGCGTGACAAGCGCGCCGGAGGCGAGCGTCGCGGTCTCGCCCTCCGCGATGGCCTGGCCGTCGACCTCGATCACCGACAGCACCGCGGTCGCGTCGGGGTCGAGGTCGTTGGCGAGCACCGAGGCGAGGAGCCGCGCCTCGTCCTCGTCGCCTGCGAAGGCTTCGCCCGCGTCGTCGCCCGCCACCGGCGCGTCGTTCTCGCCATGGACCACGAACGCCACCGTGGCCGTGTCGGTCAGCCCCTGCGGATCGGCGACCGCATAGGTGACCGAGACGGTGCGGGTCTCGCCGACATTGAGGTCCTCGAAATCACCGTCGGCGCGGAAATAGACCTTGCCGTCGGCCTCGATCCGCGCCCGCCCCCCGGCCTCCAGGTCGAAGGACTGGCCGACCAGGCCTGCGTCGCCGTCGACCGAGACCACCTTGAGCGTCTCGCCCTCCGGGTCCGTGTCGTCCGCGCCCGGATCGGGGAGGATGACATTGCTCGAATACACCCCTTCCTCGCGCACGTCGAAGCGATCGTCGACCGCATCGGGCGCGTCGTTGCGCCCCTCCACCGTCACGGTGACGGTGGCCTGGTCGGTCTGACCGCGGCCGTCGTCGATGGTGTAGGTGAAGACCGCATCGCGGCTTTCGCCGAGCTGCAGGTCGTCGAAATCGCCGTCGGCGGAGAAATAGAAGGTCCCGTCCGGGAACATCCGGATCCGCCCGCCCGCGACGAGGTCGAGCGCCACGCCCACCGCCGCCGCGTTGCCGTCGACCCGGCTGACCCGGAACGCGTCCCCGTCCGGATCGGCGTCGGCGCCCGAGCCGTTGTCGGCGAAGGCGTCGAAGAGCGCCACCGCGTCCTCGTGGATCGTCACCGCGTCGTCCTCGGCCACCGGCGGCAGGCTCGGCGCGTCGTCGTTGAGCACGGTATGGGTGGCCGCGCCCGCGGACGGGTTCACCGTGTAGCCGGGGCGCGAGACGGTCCCGAGCGCCAGCGTCAGGGTCTCGTCCGCTTCCGCCGCCTGGTCGCCGATCACGTCGACGCGGATGATCTTGCGGATCTCGCCCGCCGCGAAGCTGACCGAGCCGGGGATGACCGAGGCGACGTCGCCGTCGGTCAGCGTGCCGGTGCGGGTCAGCGAGACGGTCAGCGGCGCGTCGGGGTCGCCGGCGCGGTCGATGACGAACCAGATCGGGGTCGCGCCCGCATTCCCCTCGGCCGCGGAGGTCGCGGCCTGGGTCGCCGCGCCCGGCAGCGCCGGATCGGTGAGGCTGGCCGCGATCGACAGCGTGCCGCCGAGGTCGTCGTTGACCACGGTATGGGTGGCCGACCCGCTGCCCGCCGAAACCGTGACGTTGTCACGATCCGTGCCGGCAAGGGTCAGGGTCAGCGCCTCGTCCGGTTCCATCCCGTAGTCGCCGCGGACCTGGACGCGGAAGCTCTGCTGGGCCTGGCCCGACAGCATCACGATCTGCGCCGGCGGCAGGGTCACGACGTCCGCCACATCCACCAGGCCCGAGCGGTCGATGCTCACCGTCACGTCGCCGGTCAGGTCGCCCGAGCGATTCACGGTGAACCACACGTCCTTCAGATCCACGTCGCCCTCGGCCGCGGCGCTGTTCGAACCGGGCTCGAAGGCCTTCCCGCCCGGCGAGACCAGCCCGACGCCGATGGAGACGATGGAGGGGTTCAGCACCACCTCCGTCACCGTCACCGCGACCGTCGCGGTGTCGGTCCCGCCCTTCCCGTCGGAGACGACGTAGGCGAAGCTGTCCGGCCCGTTGTAGCCCGGCGTCGGCGTGTAGGTGATCACCCCGCCCGCGCCCAGCGCCGCCGTGCCATGGGTCGGCTGCACGATGCCGGTCACGCTCAGCGCGTCGCCGTCGGGATCGACGTCGTTGGCCAGCACCGAGATCGCGACCGACCCCTCCTGGGCCACCGACACCCCGTCGTCGACCGCGACCGGCGCGCGATTGATCGCCTCGTAACGCACCGTGTAGGTCTGCGACCCGCCGGCGTCGTTGTTGTCGAGGATGTGCAGCACGTATTCGTAGGCCGGCCGGCCGGCATCGGGGAAGGTGCGGTCGGTGACCCACCAGTTGGCGGGGTCGAGCACCTTGCCATCGCTGTCGCGCACGATCTCCACCACCCGGAATTCCCCGTCCGAGGGTTCCAGCAGCGCCGCGTAGCTCCAGCCCGAGGTCATGGTCGCGGTGACCTGAATCTCGGTGTCGAGGGCGTCCGGCGCCCCGTCGGCGACTTCGCCGGTGGCCTGGGCCACGGCGTGGATCGACCCGTCGGAGGAGTAGAGCCTGTCGGGCGTCCCGAAGGCGTCGCCATCGTCGTTGACCAGGAAGTCCGGCAGCCCGTCCCCGCCCGGCACGTCGATCTTCACCTGACGGATCAGCTCATGGATCCGGGTTTCGGTGATCAGCGACAGTTCCTCGATGCCGAGCCCGTTGAGATGGCGGAATTCGACCGAGTAGTTCTCGAAATGCCCCTGCAGGCTGGATTGCAGCAGCCAGGTCGCGACCTCGATGTCGCCGGAGGCCACGTCGCCGAAATCGGCGGTCAGGGTTTTGGTCGCGGGCGCGCCGTTGACCGAGGAGCCGATGATCTCGAATTCGACCAGCAGGCCCTTCTCGTTGTCGATGATCTCCGGCTGGGCCGAGGTGATGCGCAGGTTCCGCGCGTCGCCGCCGCCGGAATTGGAGACCATGAGCGCGAGCTGGAACGGATGGCTCGGCTCGACCACGCCCTCGGTGAACGGGTCGTCGGAGAACACGTCGCGCTGCCAGAAGTAATCCAGCTCGAGTTCCGCCTGCGGCTGCACGGTCACCCGCTCGCGCGCCAGCGGGATTTCGATCACCGCGCCGTTCTCGTTGTAGCCCAGCGTGCCGGTGACGAAGTAGTCGGTCGGGCTTTTCGGGGCGGCGAGGCGCGAGGGGATCAGGGTGAACTCGGCCGAGCCGGTTTCGCCCGCCGCGATCACGCCGGCGCCGTCGATGCCGGTGAGGTTGCGCAGGATCGGGTCGTCGATGCCGAAGACGTTGGTGGCCACCAGATTGCCGGCGGCGTCGCGCACCTCCAGCGTCAGGGAGATGTCGGTGATGTCCTCCACCGTCAGGTTGACGATCTCCAGCTCCGCCAGGAACGCCTGACGGGTCATCACCGCGTCCTGGGTGATGCGGATGCGGACCTCGGCGCAGACGCCGGCGGTCGAGGCGATCTGGCCCGCATAATCGTAGACGGAGTCCGCGATCACGGTCCCCAGCCCGCGGTCGTCCAGACCGTCCGCCTCGCTCACCAGCGGGATCAGCGCCGAAAGGATCTCGTCCACCCGCGCCCCGTCGACGATGCCGGCGCCGGCCGCGTCGGGATCGGTGACGCCCGATTGCAGCGCGGAAAGCGTGTCGTTCCAGCGGTCGGCGAGGTCGTTGACCGCTTCTTGCGTCACCGGCGAGGGCAGGACCAGGTTCAGGAGGTCCGCGCGCTCGGCCCCGTCGATCACCTGCTGGGCGCCGGTCCCGCCGATGGCCGCGGCCAGCGCGTCGAAGAAGGCGTCCGCGCCCGGCGCGCGACCGGTGATGTCATGCCACAGAGGATCCCCGAACAGCTCGTCGATCAGCGCGACGGTCTGCTGGACGATCTCGCTCGACAGCAGCCATTCCGCCTCCAGCGCCGTGCTCGGCTCGAAGAAGGGCGAGGTGCGGGCGTAGGCGTAGTCCCACCAGTCGACCACATGCAGCAGGTCGTCGATGTCGCCGGCGAAGGCCGGCAGCAGCTCGGTCAGCTTGGCCATGGCGCCGAGCGTGTCGCCGCCCTGGAACCGGGCGAGGATGCTGTCGGCCCCGTCGAAGGTCAGCATGCCCACCAGCGCGTCGAAGGCGTTGCCCTCGGGGATCGAGGTCAGCGAGGCGTATTCGGCCGCGTCCCCGTCGCAAAGGTCGGTGATCTGCAGGACCGGCACGTTCGGCGTGATCGAATAGGGGTCGCCTGTTCCCGTGCCGCCCCCGCCGCCGCCGCCGCCCGGTCCGGTGATGCCGCCGAAGAAGCCGCCGCCACCGCCGCCGAAGCCGAAATTGCCCGCGCCGCCCTGGCCGCAATTGCCCTCCACATTGGCGAAGGCGATGGGGATCGCCTTGTGCACGTCGAAGGGGCCCGCGTCGAAATCGTAGGTCAGCGAGCCCTGCAGCTGGCAGGGGATCGAGCCCGGCGCGTCGCCGCCGTCGATATCGTCCACCCGGCGCACGGTCACCGGCAGGGTGATCGAGCTGCCCGCCTCCAGCAGCGCCAGCATGTCGACCGGCACTTCGAACGTGTAGAGCGGGTGGGTGGGCAGGTTGAGATTCACGTTCTCGACCTGGATCAGGCCGTGATTGGTGACGGTCATCTCGACGATCATCGACTCGCCCAGATCGTCGACCCGGCTCAGGTCGATGACGTTGGGCGAAAGCACCACCACCGGCAGCGGCACGTTGGTCTGGAAATCGGCCTCGACCACCACCTCGTAGCGGTCCTCGATCTCGATCTCGGTGACCGACCAGTAATACTGCACCGTCTCGCGCGACAGGAAGGCGTCGATCACCCGCGGCTCGCCGGCCTCGAGATAGATCGTCGCCTGATAGCTGGAATGCTGCGCGGCCTGGACGCGAAGGTTGTAATAGCCCTCCGGCAGGTCGGGCACCGTCACCGTCCCGTCCACATCCATCGAGGCGTAGACCACCGCGCCGGTCACCGCGTTGGTCAGCGTGACCGAGGCGTCGTCGACCTGCGGCGCGCCCTCGGCGAAATAGGTCAGCTCGTCGACGATGTTGAGGGTCAGCGAGCCGGTGTCGTCCTCCACCGCGGTGAAGTCGAAGCCGATGTTGACCACGTCGCCGCCATCGGCCTCGCGCACCTGCAACGCGCCCATATAGGCGAGCAGGTCGAGATTGTCGCCGGGCAGCAGCGACAGGATCACCGTCGCGCTCTCGCCCGCCGCCAGCGGCCCGATGAAGGGCGACGAGGCGACCGAGAGCCAGGGCAGGTTCGGCAGGATCACCGTGATCGGGGCCGAGATCGCGGACCCGGTATTGGTGATGTCGAAGGACACCAGCTCCTGCTCGCCCCGCACCATGAAGGCGCGCAGGCTGGCCACGCTGGCCTCGAGATCGGCGCCGGACGGGACCACGTCCACCCGGATCGCGGTCTGGGCGACGCCCGCCTCGGCCGAGGAGACGGTGAGCACCGCGTCGGCGAAATCCTCCGGCGCGTCGCCGGGGATCTCCACCTCGAAGCTGACGGCGATCGAACCGTCGCCGTTCAGCGTCAGGCTCGACGCCTCCGCCGATCGCAGCCAGCCCGCGGGCAGGCCGGAGACGGTGACGTTGAGCAGCGAGATGTCCAGATCGCCGAGGTTCTCCAGCGTGAAGGTCAGCGTCTCGGACGTCCCGAGGATCACCTCCTCCACCGCCGCGTGCTGGGCGAAGGTCATGCCGTAGAAATCGACGCTGGCCTCCGGGCTCGGCTGCTCGACCGGGTTCTCGGGGTGATGGGCGGTGAAGTTCACCGTGCCCGCCTGGCCCTGCAGGACCGAGAAGTTCAGCGACCAGTTCCCGTTGACGTCGGTGAGCGCGGTGGCCTGGCGGACCACGCCGTCGAGCTCGGCGTCGATGGTCACGAATTCGAAGGCCATCCCGGCCCCCGACGCGGCGTCGAGCGCCTGACCCGACAGCTGGATCACCTGGCCAGAGATCGCCTCGGCGACCGAGGCGGTCAGGGTCGCGCGGAACCGCGCCTCGACATTGCCCACCGCCGAGACGCCGACATTGTCGCTCTCGTTCGACTCGGCGATGACGTCGGCGCCGTCGGTTTTGACCAGCAGATAATAGTCGCCCGGCACGTCGGGCAGATGCACCGACACCAGCCGGTCGTAATGCGCGCCCGAGGGCAGCTGCCCGGTGAACTCCACCACCCGCAGCAGGTCGTCGCCGGCGTCGAGCACCATGTCCCGCGACAGGTAGATCCGGTCCTGGAAATGGCTGGTCGCGTCGACCGCGCCCTGATTGGTCACGGTGTAGCCGACCTGCACCCACTCGTCGGTGCGCCCGCCCGCGAAGGAGACGTCGGAGGCGACCAGGTTCACGTCGCCGTCCGATCCGCGGATGGTGACGGTCGCCGTGGCCGTATCGGTCCCGCCATGCCCGTCGGAGATGGTGTAGTCGAAGCTGTCGGTCGCGCTCTGCCCTTGCGCGAGCCCGTCGAAAGCGCCGTTGGGGTCGTAGATGACCTGGCCGTCGGCCCCCATCGTCACCCGCGCGCCGGAGGCGAGCAGGATCGGGGCGCCGATGGCCTGGCCGTTCACCTGGGTGACGACCAGCGCATCCCCGGCGTCGGGGTCGACGTCCTCGCCCGGCCCCGTGCTCGGGGTCACGTCGAAGGCGACCGTCGCGCCCTCGTCGGTGGCGGCCACGTCGTCGGCCGCCACCGGCGCGTCGTTGCGCCCGGCGACGTCGAAGGTCGCGGTGGCGGTGTCGAAGCCGCCGCGCCCGTCGCTGACGGTATAGGTCAGCGTGGTCTGCGCGCTCTGGCCCGCCGCCAGATGGTCGAAGTCGCCATCGGCGTTGAAGGTCACCCGCCCGTTCGCATCGACCCGCGCCCGGCCGCCGCCGAGCAGGTTGATCCCCTGCCCCACGAAGCCCGGCTGGCCGTTGACCGAGATCACCGTCAGCGGATCGCCGTTCGCGTCGGCGTCGGCGCCCGCGCCGTTGTCGGCGAAGGCGTTCAGCACCGCGCCGCCCATGTCCTCATGCACCTGGAACAGGTCGTCGCGCGCGTCCGGCGCGTCGTTGGTTCCGCCGATGGCGATGGTCACCGTGGCGGCATCGGTCCCGCCATGCCCGTCGGAGACGGTGTATTCGAAGCTGTCGGTCGCGCTTTCGCCCCCGGTCAGACCGTCGAAGGCGCCGTTGTCGTCATAGGTGAAGGTCCCGTCCGCGTTCAGCGTGACCAGCGCGCCGGAGGCGAGCGCGGTGGGCGAGCCCAGCGCCCCCGTCGACCCGTTCAGCGCCACGACCGAGATCGTGTCGCCCTGGTCCACGTCGCTGTCCACACCGGACCCGTTGTCGGCCTTCACCTGGCCCGAGACCGTGGCCCCGACCGAGGTCGCGAAGGCGTCGTCCTTCGCGTCGGGGGCGTCGTTGACCCCGGTCAGCAGCACGTTGACGGTGGCGAGGTCGGTCAGCCCGTGCGGATCAACGATGGTGTAGGTGAAGCTGTCGGTGCGCTGCTGGCCCGCGCTCAGCGCCTGGGCGCCGGCGGCGGCGGTCGGGTCGTAGAAGAGCGCGCCGTCCGATTGCAGCGTGACCGTGGCCCCCGAAGCGAGCGTCACCGTCGCGCCGACCAGCGCGGCGGAGCCGTTGACCGCCGCCACCGTGAACGTGTCGGTCCCGTCCGGATCGACATCGGCGCCGGAGCCGTTGTTGTCGAAGACATTGTCGGAAAGCGTGGCGTCCTCGTTGGTCGCCAGCCCGTCATTGCGGGCGTCGGGCGCGTCGTTGCGCCCGGCGATGGTCATCGTGACCGTGGCGGCGTCGGTCTGCCCGGTCCCGTCGACGAGGGTGTAGGTGAAGCTGTCGGTCGTGCTCTCGCCCAGCGCCAGGTCGTTGAAGGCGCCATTGGTGGCGTAGTTGAAGGTGCCGTTGGCATTCATCCGCACCGCGGCGCCCGAGGGCAGCGCGATCAACTCCCCTATGGCGGCGGCCGAGCCGTTCACCGCGGTCACGCTCAGCGCATCGCCGTCCGCGTCGCTGTCCGCGCCCGCGCCGTTGTCGGCGAAGGCGTTCAGGCCTACGGCCGTCTGATCCTCATGCACCGTGAAGACGTCGTCGCGCGCCACCGGCGCCGCGCCGGCGCCGCGGATGGTGACGGTCACCGTGGCGGTGTCGCTGAGGCCATGCGGGTCGGTCCAGGTGTAGTCGAAGCCGTCGGTGTCGCTTTCGCCCGAATTCAGGCCGTCGAAAGCCCCGTTCGGGTCGTAGCTGAACGTGCCCGAGGCGTTGAGCGTCACCAGCGCGCCCGAGGCCAGCACGATCTGCTGGCCGATGTCGGCGGGGACGCCATTGATGGCGGTCACCGTCGGCGCGTCGTTCGCGTCCGGGTCGTCGTCGGCGCCGGCGCCGTTGTCGACGGTCACGTCGCCGTTGAGCACGCCGCCCTCGCCGACCTCCACCGCGTCGTCGCGCGCCGCCGGCGCGTCGTTGAGCCCGGTGACCGTGATCCGCAGCCGGCCGACATCCGTGCCGCCATTTCCGTCGGACACGGTGTAGTCGATGAAATCGACCACGCTCTGCCCCTGGGCCAGCGCCTCGAACGCGCCGCTGGGATCGTAGCTGAACGAGCCGTCGGCGTTCAGCACCACCTCTCCGCCCAGCGCCGTCGCCGTCGCCACCCCGACCGCGAGCGCCGAGCCGCCGACCTTGGTGACCTGCAGCGTGTCGGACGCGTCGGGATCGGCGTCGTTGGTCAGCACGTCGCCTGCGGCGCCCGCCGCCTCCGTCGCGGTCGCCGCATCGTCGAGCGCGGTCGGGCCGTCGTTGCGCCCGGTGATGGTCAGGGTGACCGTGGCGGTGTCGGCGCCGCCGTTCCCGTCCTCGACGGTGTATTGGAAACTGTCGGTGGTGGTCTCGCCCAGCGCCAGCGCGTTGAAGGCGCCGTTGCTGGTGTAGTTGAAGGTCCCGTTGGCGAACATCCGCACCGCGGCGCCGGAGGCGAGCGCCACCAGATTGCCGATCGCCCCGATGGCCCCGTTCATCGCGGTCACGCTCAGCGCATCGCCGTCCGGGTCGCTGTCCGCGCCCGCGCCGTTGTCGGCGAAGGCGTTCAACCCGATGGCCGTCTGATCCTCATTCACCGTGAAGGCGTCGTCGCGGGCGTCGGGCGCGGCATTGTCCACGCCGACGGTGATCGTCGCGGTGGCGGTGTCGGTGGCGCCATGCTGGTCCGACAGGGTGTAGTCGAAGCTGTCGACCCCGCCCGACGGGAACGCCCCGTTGGGATCGTAGCTGAACGAGCCGTCCGCGTTCAGCGTCAGAAGCGCACCGGAGGCGAGCGTGATCTGCACGCCGATATCCGCCGCCGCGCCGTTGATCTGGGTGATGCTCAGCACCGCGTTCTGGTCGGGGTCGCTGTCGGCGCCGCCGCCCCCGCCCGCGATCACGTTGCCGGTGAAGCCGCTGTCGGATGCCGCCGCGAAGACGTCGTCCGCCGCGTCGGGCGCGTCATTGGTCCCGGTGATGCGGAAGGTGACGGTGGCGGTGTCGCTCAGCCCGCCGTCGTCAGTGATCCGGTAGGTCAGCGTCTCGGTCGCCACCTGGCCCTGGCCGAGATGGTCGAAGACGGGGCCGTTGGCGTAGTCGAAACCACCGTCGGCGCGCAGCGTCACCGTGGCCCCGGAGGCGAGCGTGATCTGGCTCCCCACCAGGCCCGCGTCGCCGTTGACCTCGGTTACCGTGAACGGATCCCCGCCCGGATCGTAGTCCACGCCCGGGCCGTTGTCGTCGAAGACGCTGCCGAAGGCGGAGCTGGCGTTTTCGGAGAAATTGATGGTGTCGTTGCGCGCGACCGGCGCGCCGTTGGCGACGCTGACCTCGAAGCTGTCGACCTCGACCGCATTGGCCTCGCCCGAGCGGTCGTCGACCGTCACGGTGACGGTGTAGACCCCCTCGGCCGCGTAGACATGGCTGATCTGCGGGGCGGAGGCGCCCGAATTGAACACCACCGGCGCCGAGCCATCGCCGTAATCCACCGTGATCTGGCGGGTGTCGGGGTCCGGATCTTCGAGGGTCAGGTTGCGGGTCATCGCCTGACCCTCGGTGACCGAGGCGTTCGGCCCCGCCTCCAGCCCCGGCGCGTCGTTGACCGGGGCGACGGTGATGTTGGCCGCGACCACGTCGGACGAGAACGTCGTGCCGTCGGACCCGGTCCACAGGAAGCTGTCGATCCCGTTGAAATCCTGCTGCCCGATATAGGTGAGGTTCCCCGCCAGCAGGTCGGCGCGGCTGATCTCCTGCCCCGGCGTGACCGGAGAGCCCGAGATGCTGAGCGTGCCGTCGGTGGGCAGCGTGCCGATGCGGATCGCCTGCAGGGTCTGACCCTCGGCGTCCGCGAAGCCCGCGTCGAACACCGCGGCGTCCAGCACGATGACCGCGTCCTCGTCGCCCGAGGCGCTGACCGGGGAGACGTCGGGCGCGTCGTTGCCGTAGATCTGCACGGCGATGGAGCCCTGCCAGATCACCGCGAAGCCGCCCCCCGGGATCGCCGTGATGTCGGGGTTCAGCTGGTTGCCCGTGGTCGTCGAGTTCACCACGAACTGGCTGTCGAGCCGCGCGCCCCCGGCGTCGTATTGCTGCGCGAAGACGCCGTAGCCCGAGCCGTCGGCCCCGCCGTGATCGGACCAGGCGATGACGAAGCCGCCATTGTCCGTGGCCGCCACCGCGGGCCGGTTCTGGGTGGCGAAGCGGATGTCGTTGACCCGGAACTGCTCGGTCACGCCCGAGCCGTCGGGGTCCACGATCCGCGCGTAGATCCCGCCGTTGCTCTGGTCGGCGACGTCGTCGGTCCACACGAAGACCAGGTTGCCGTTGTCGAGCTGCGCGACGCTGACCTCGGACTGGTCGTCGGCGGTCAGCTGGTTGACCTGGAATTCGCCCCCCGCCTGCGCGCCGGCCGCGTCGTAACGCTGGGCGAACACGCCGTAACGGTCGCCGTCGGCCGAGCCCGTCGACGAATAGCTTTGCCAGGTGACGAGGAATCCGCCGTCGTCGAGCGCGATCGCCCGCGGCGCGGTCTGGGTCGACAGCGTCTCGGTGTTGATCACGAATTCCGAGCCGCCGGCCCCCGACGTGGCGAAGATCCGCCCGGTGATCCCGTAATCGGACCCGTCGCCCGACCCGGCCGAGGTGTAGGCCGCCCACACCGCCACGATCTCCCCGCTCGCGAGCTGGGCGATGTCAGGCAGCTGCTGGACTGAGGAGGCGTTGAGCTCCACCGGCGTCTCGCCCGTCGCCGCCCCCGCCAGCGCAGCCCCGCCCATGTCGGTCGCCACGCCCGCATCCGAAAACCGCCGCGCCGTCACCCCGCTGTCGTTGTCGTCATACCAAACGGCGACGAAGCCGCCGTCGTCCAGCGCCTCGATCCGCGCCTGATGCTGGCTGCCCGAGGCCTGGACGTTGATCTGGAATTCGTCGGTCGTCTCGGCCGGAAGGGCCGTCCCGTCGCGCGCGACCGGATTGCCCAGCGCGTCCATGCGCTGGCCGTAGACGCCATAGCCGGACCCGTCCTGACCGCTCGACACCCAGATCGCCATCAGGTCGCCGCCCGCCAGCGTCACGATCTGCGGGTCGAGCACCGAGCCCGCGAAAGTCGCGACGGGGCGCTCCTCGCCCACCGGCGCGGCGGCGTCGGAGGTGGGCGTGATGTTGACCTCGACCACCACCGGGTCCGAGGCCCCGCCGTCGCCGTCGGTGATCTGGATGCGCAGCAGCCGCTGCTCGATCGGGTCGTCGGAAACGTTGCGATAGGTCAGGTTCTCGACCAGCAGTTCCACCGCCGCCGCATCCGCATTGGCGTTCAGCGTGATCTCGAACGGCCGCCCCGCCTGGCCGTTCTGCGCGATGGTCCCGACCACGACGCCGTCGACCGACACGGAAGTCCCCGAGATCGAGATCCGCGGCCCCTGCCGCAGGCCGAGCTGGTCCTGGGTCAGGTCGTCGGGCGCGTTGATCTGGTCGATCAGGGGCGCCGAGGCGATGATGTTGGACACCAGGATCGAGCCGCCGTCGAAATCGGCGGAGTCCGGATCCGAGACAGCGACCGCCCCGTTGGCGTCGATCAGCTGGGGGATGCCGTTGAGCAGATCCTCGTCATAGGTGACCGAGGCGTCGACCCCCTCCAGCACCGGGTCCCCGCCCAGCGCGAAATCGGCCGGATCGCCGAAGATGCGGCCGATCACGGCGGCGGTGGCGTCGCCGGAGAGCCCGCTGTCGTCGGTGAAGGCGGCGACGATGGCCCCGCCCGCCAGCCGCGCCGCGCCGGCCTGGTTCTGCGTGCCGGCGGTATGGTCATGCAGGCGGACCGGATCGTCGATGCGCAGGCCGTCGGCGTCGAACTGCTGCAGGACCACGCCGCCGGAGTCGCCCGCGACGGCGCCGCTGTAGATCACCGCGAAGCCGCCGCCGTCCATGGCGATCACCTCGTCGGGGAACTGGTTGCCGTTCACCGGGTCGTTGACCAGGAATTCCTCGCCATGGCGGGCGCCGTCGGCGTCGAAGATCTGCGCCCAGGACCCGTAGAGGCCGGAGTTGAACCGGTCGTCCCCTCGCCCTTCCCAGACCACCACGAAGCCGCCGCCGTCCAGCGCCTCGACCTTCGGGTTGAATTGGTTCCCCCGCTCATAGGCGTTGACCTGCACCTTGCCGCCGATCAGCGACCCGTCCGCCGCCACCCGCTGCAGGAACACGCCGTAATCGGACGCGCCCCCGGTCTCGGCCTGATAGTCGGCGTAGACGATGGCGAAGGCGCCGTTGCTCAGCGTCGCCACGTCCGGGGCCTGGCCGTTATAGCCCGCGGCCAACACTTCGATCGGGCCGCCGACGCGGGCGCCGGTGGCGTCGTAGCGCTCGGCCACGATGTCGTAGTCGCTGTCCGACCCGTCATAGACCCGCCGCACCACGACGACCCCGCCGCCGGGGATCTGCGCGCCGCCCGCAGGGATCGCGTCCATCGCCGGGCGGCCTTCGGCGCGGTCGACGCCGTCGCCGACCACGAATTCCGGGGTGGCCGGCTGGCCGAGGCCGTCATAGACCCGCATCATGGCGTTGGCGGACAGGCCGTTGACCTGGCCGGACGTGTCCGACCAGACCACCGCGAAGCCGCCGCCGGGCAGCCCTTCGACCGAGGCCTGGGACTGCCCGCCGAACGTGGTCTGGTTGACCAGGAACTCGCCGCCCACCGGCGCGCCCGACGCGTCGTAGCGCTGGCCGAAGACCCCCGGCGCCCCGTCGCCGGTCGCGTCCTGATTGACCGAGGTCCACACGATCACATAGCCGCCATCGGCCAGCGCGCCGACGTCGGGATCCTGCTGGGCCCCGGCGGCGAAGCTGTTGACCCGCGCCGCCTCGTCCACCGCCACGATGCCGTCGATCTGCGGGGCGATGGCGATGTTCGCCAGATGCAGCACCTCGCCGCCATCGCCGTCGGTCAGCCGCAGCGCCAGCTCGCGCACGGCCTCCGGCGCGTCGGAGGCGTTGTCGTAGCTGATCGCGCGCAGGAGCTCGCGCATCCGCACAGGCGTCGCGCCCGCGGTCAGCGCCAGCTGCAGGGGTGCGCCGTCCTGCCCGTCCGACAGGATCTCCGCCACGACCACGCCGTCCACCGACACTTCGGTTCCCGCGACCGAGACCCGCCCGTCCGCGATGATCCCGATCCGGTCCTGCCCCGCGCCGTCGGTCGGCCGGAACAGCTCCTGCACGACGTCGGAGTCGAGGATCTGAACCAGCAGCTCCCCGCCCGCGAAATCGGCGGAATCCGGGTCCCCCAGCGTCGCGTGCGGCGCGATGCGCTGCGGGCCGAGGTCGAAATCCGCCTCCTCGAATTCCATCGCGACCGGGACGCCGGCCAGCGCCGGCGCGGCGCTGTCATGCGGAGCGGCGGCGGGATCGAAGATCCGCTGGAACACGCCGGAGGAGTCGCCATCGCCGGCGCCGGCCGACGTCTCGGAGGTCCAGCCCAGGATCACCGTGCCGTCCGGGCGCACGGCCACGTCGGAGAACTGCTGCGTGCTGGAGGTCTCGACCGTCGCCGCAGTCTCGCCGTCGACGCGCGACCCGTCAGCGTCGTAGCGCTGCATGAAGACGCCGTAGCCCGACCCGTCGGCGCCGCCGGCGTCGGTCCAGGCGATCACCCAGCCGCCATCGGGCATCGCCGCGAGGCTCGGAGCGAACTGCTGGGAAGCGGTGGTGTCGTTGACCTGCGCCTCGTCCGACTGGGCCGCGCCCGCGGCGTCGAACTTGCGCATGTAGACCGCGGAATTGCTGGAATCCTGCCCCTCGGTCCGCCAGGCCACGACGAAGCCGCCATCGGCGGCAGCGATGACGCGGCCCTCGCTCTGCGTGCTCAGGCTGGTCTGCGCCACCTGGAATTCGCCGCCCAGCGCCGCGCCCGCGTCGGAGAACAGCCGCGCGAAGACGCCCGCGCCCGAACCGTCGCCCGCAGCCCCCGAAGTCGCCGAGGTCCAGGTGACCACGAAGCCGCCGCCCGCAAGCCAGGCGACCGAGGGGTCGTCCTGCGTGCTCGCGCTCTCTTCGTTGACCTGGCGCCCCACGCCCTGCGCCACGCCGTCGCCGGAGAACACGCGCGCGAAGACGCCGTTGGACGCGCCGTCGCGGCCGTTGGCGTCGACCCAGATCGCGACGAAGCCGCCGGCGTCGTCCGCGGCGAGCTTCGGCTGGAACTGCGTGCCGGCGGTCACGTCGTTGATCAGGAAGGCGTCGCCCGCCGGCGCGCCGTCATTGCCGAAGACCCGGCCGAACACGCCCGCCCCGGTCTCGCCTGCCGCCAGCCCCTCCGGCGAGGCGCCGGTGTCGTCGGTCCAGGCCACCACGAAGCCGCCGGTGGAGAGGCCGATCACATGCGGCTGGTATTGCGAGCCGTCGGTGAAGTCATGGACCCGGAACTCGCCGCCCACCGGCTGGCCGCCGAGGTCGTAGCGCTGGCCGTAGACGCCCCAGCCGCCGCCCTCGGGGCGGTCCTGCTCGAGGCTCTGCCAGACCACGACATGCCCGACCGCGTTCCCGGCCCCGTCCAGCAGGACCGCGGTCGAGCTGGAGGATTGCTGGTTGGTGATCTGGGAATTGACCTGCTGCTCCGCCGTGCGGGCCACGAGATCGCTGTCGACCTCCTGGGTCACGGACACCGTCAGGAAATGGCTGTCGGTGGACCCGCCGTCGCCGTCGGTGACCTGGGCCACATAGGTCCGCGAGGTCTCGGGATTGTCGGAGCCGTTGGCGTAGGCCAGCCGCTCCATCATCGCCTCGACGCGCGCCGCGGTGGCGTCGGCGTTGAGCGTGACCCGGAAGGCCGAGCCGGCCGAGCCGTCGGAGACCACGTCGCCGATGATCACCCCGCCGACCGATACCTGCGTCCCGCCGTTGACCAGCGCCACGCCGGCCCCGTCGAGGAGGGTGATCCGGTCCTGGTCCGCCCCGTCGCCCGGCCCGAAGCCGTTCTCGAAGCCTATGCCCGAGCCGATCACCCGGCTCACCAGAACCTCGCCGCCATCGAAATCGGCGGAATCGAGGTCGGTCAGCGCCAGCGCGCCATCGGCGACCAGCAGCTGCGGGCCGGAGTTGACGTCGGCCTCGTCATAGGTGATCGCGCCGTCGAAGCCGGTCAGCTCGGGCGCGACCCCGCCGGGGGCGGGCGCCGGGCGGTCGAAGAGCCTCGTCATCACGCCCTGGCCCTGACCGTCGCCGACGGTGCTGGAATAGGTGTCCGAGGTCCAGACCACGGCCAGCGCGCCGTTCGACAGCACCGCGACCGCCGGGTCGGTCTGGTCATAGGTGGTCTGGGTGTTGCGGATCAGGTTGGGGCCGTCGAAGGAGCCGTCGGCCTCCACCTTCTGGCTGACCACGCCATAGGCGTAGCCGTCCGGCCCGTAATCCTGCCACACCGCCTGGAAGCCGCCGTCGGCGGTGGGAGCGAGGTCGAGGACAGACTGGGTGTTGGCGGTGTTGACGTTGAGCGCGAGGTCCCCGGTCACCGCCGCGCCGTCGAGCCCGAAGATGCGCGCGAAGGCGCCCGTGCCGCTGGCGTCCGGCCCGTGCCAGCCGACCGCGAAGCCGCCCGGGGGCAGCGTCGCGCTCGGCGTCAGCGCCACGATCGCCGGCCCCAGCTGGGATCCGGTCTGAACGACGTTGATCCGCACCTGGTCGGGCCCGGTTCCGGTTCCGTCGAAGCCGATCAGCGCCCCGGTCTCGTCCAGCCGCTGGGCCGAGATCGCGGAGCCCGAGGCGTCGCCGCTCTGGTCCTCCCAGACCACCATCACGTCGCCGTCGGCCAGCACCGCGGCGCGGGGGTAATACTGGCCGTTCGCGGTGAGGGTGTTGACCTGGAACTCAGCCCCCTCGGCCCCTCCGGCCGCGTCGAAGCTCCGCCCGAAGATCCCGTAGCTCGACCCGTCGCCGGCCGACCCGCTGGTTTCGGAATTCCAGAAGGCCATGAAGCCGCCGTCGCCGAGCGCCACGATCTCCGGCCAGGTCTGGTGGGATGCGGTCTCTTCGTTGATCAGGAAGGCCGGGCCCGACGCGGTTCCGTCGGAAGACAGAATCCGGGCGTAGATGCCGAAACCGCTGCCGTCGCGGGCGCCGTCCTCGTGCCAGGCGACGACGACCCGCCCGTCGGAAAGCTGGGTGGCGCGGGCGCCGTATTGATTGTTCAGCGGTTCGTCGTTGACCTGGAACTCCGCCCCGCGACGCGCGCCCTGGGCGGTGTAGAACTGGCCGTAGACCCCGTAGTCCCCGGAATCGCCCGGCACGTCCTGCTGGCGCGAGGTCCAGGTGACCAGGTAGCCGCCGTCGTCGGTGGCGATCACCGCGGCTTCGTTCTGCGCATTGACCCGGTAGGTGTTGACCACCGTCTCCGCCGGGGTCTCCGCGTCGGCCTGGATCGGGGCGACCGGCAGGCTGTCATTGGCGATGTTCACGTAGTCGGCCCAGGTGACCGCATTTCCGGCCTGGTTCTGCACCCGGACCGTGAAATAGGGCGTCGTCGTGCTGAAATCGCCGGCGAGGCCCACGGTCAGATGCTCGACCAGCGCCTCGACGCTTTCGGCGGTCGCGGCCGCGTTGAGCACGACCTTGAAATCCGCCCCCGCCTGCCCGGTCTCGGCGCCGTCGAGCGTGCCGATCACCACGCCTTCATAGGTCACGTCGGTCCCGTCGAAGCCGATCTGGCGGACGCCGGTCCCCTCGTCCAGCACCGAGATCTCGAGCGTCGTGCCGTTGGCGTTGTGGTCGAGCTGCACGAAGCCGCCGGCGAAATCGTCGCCGTCGAAGCCGTTGAGGTCGACCGCCGCGTCCAGCACCACCGGCGCGCTCGCCAGCGCGGTTTCCGAGAAGCCGAAACGCCCGCCGCCCACCGGGCCGAGATCGGTCAGCGACCGGGCCTCGGCCGGCGCGGCGCCGGCGTTGAAACGGATCTGCACCGCGTCGGGCTCGGTCTGCCCGCCGGCGGCGTCGCGCACCAGGAAGCCGACGATGCGGTCCTGGTTGTTGATCGCGCCCGCCGTCCCCGAGGTGGCGAAGGCCGCGCGTTCCAGCACCAGGGCGATGGCGGCGGCGTCGGCGGCGGCGTTGAGCGCGATGACGAGGGCCGCGCCGTCCGCGCCGTCCTCGGTCCCGTCCACCGTGCCGATGGTCACGCCGTCGACCTTCACCTCGGCGCCGACCACCGTCACCGGTCCGGAGGCGAGGATCGAGAGCTGGTCGGTCGGGGCCCGCCCCGCGGTCACGTAGATGCGGATCAGCCCGCCGTCGAATCCGGCGCCGTCGCTGTCGGTGAACGACACCGCGTCGTCGATCACCACCGGGCCCGCCTCGGCGTCGGTCGCGTAGCGGGCGACGTCCTCGGCCAGATCCTCGAGATCGGGCGAGGGGCTGGCCGGCGCCGGGCTGGCGAAGACCCTTGCATGGATGTCGCCGCTGTCGGCGGGGTCGCGCCAGACCGCGAGGAAGCCGCCGGAGCCGAGCGCCGCGACCGCGCCCTGGTCCTGCGTGCCGCTGATCGCGTCATGGACCCGCACCGCGCCGTCGATGCGCTCGGCGTCGGCGTCGTAGCGCTGCACGAAGACGCCGTTGCCCGAACCGTCGCCCGCGGTCCAGCTGACCGCGAAGCCGCCGTCGGCGGTGGCCGAGGCGCGGATCGTGGCGGCCGGCTGATCGCTGATCGGGCTGACCCGGAATTCGTCGCCCTGCGCCACGCCCGCGCCGTCGTAGAGCCGCCCGAACACCCCGGCCCCGCGCGCGTCCGTGGCGTCCGAATACCACAGCACCGCGAAGCCGCCGCCCGCCAGGCCCACCACCTCGGCGCCGTTCTGGTTGAGATCGGTCTCCTGATTGACCAGGAACGCCGCGCCCGCCGCGGCGCCGGCGGCGTCGTAGCGCTGGGCGTAGACGCCCTGGCCGCTGCCGTCCGGCCCGTCGGCGACCCAGGCCACCACATGCCCCGCATCGGTCCCGCCCGCGCCGTAAAGCGCATCGACGGCGACGGCGCGCTGGCCGTCCGTGGTCTCGATATCCGCCGCGCTGACCAGCTGCTCGGCCCCCACCGCCGCGCCGGAGGCGTCGTAGGTCACTTGGCGGACCGCATAGGCTCCGGCCCCGATGCCGGCCATGAAGCCGACCACATAGCCGCCATCGGCGAGCGCCGCGATGTCGGGGGCGAGGCGCTGGTTGGACGCGTCGCTCGACACGATGACCTCTGTCCCGTCGGGCGTGCCGTCGGCGTCGAAGCGCTGGGCGCGGATCGAATAGGCCCCGGCGGCGAAGCCGTTCTGCCAGACCACCACGAAATCGCCGTCGGCGAGCGCGGCGACCCTCGGCGCCAGCTGGTCCGAGGCGCCCGTCGCGTTGACCCGGAACTCCGGCCCCACCGCGACGCCGTCCTCGGTCATCCGCTGCGCGTAGATCCCGTAATCGCCCGTTACGTTGCGCTGGTCCTGGTAATAGCTCGCCCAGACCGCGACGACGTTTCCGTCGGCGAGCTGCACCGCATGCGGGGTGATCTGGTGGTAGTCGGAGGTGGCGTTGGCCTCGACCTCCTCGCCCCCCGCCAGCACGTCCTCGGAGGCGGGCGTCACGGTGACGTCGATGTAGCGGGTGGCGATATGGCCGCCGTCGCCGTCGGAAAGATCGAGCGACAGGCGGCGCGCCGCGCTCGGGTCGTCGGAGAGGTTGGCGTAGCCCAGCGCCGCGATCACCGCCTCCACCGCCTCGACCGTCGCGGCGGCGTTGAACTGGATGCTCAGCGGCTGGCCGCCGGTCCCGTCGGAGGCGAGGGTCCCGATCACGACGCCGTTCACCGACACCGCGGTCCCGGCCACCGACACCGACCCCGCCCCCGCGGTGTTCCCGGGCACGAGGCCGAGCACATGCTGGGCGGCGGAATCGACGCCGTTGCGCTCGCCTTCCAGCTCGCCCGCCGCCTCGGAGGTCACGGCGAGGGTCAGCACGCCGCCGTCGAAATCGGCCGAATCCACGTCGCCCACCGCCACCGCGCCCAGCGGATCGAGCCGCTGCAGTCCGGCGTTGACCTCGGCCTCGTCGAAGGCCACCGCCTCGACCAGGCCGACCACCACCGGGGCCGCCTGGGGGGCGTAATCGGCCGGATCGCCGAAGATCCGCATCTCCACCGACGACCCGGCCCCGTCGCCGGCGCCCACGACCTGCGGCTGGGCCCAGACCGCCACGAAATCCCCGCCCGGCAGCGCCGCGATCGAGGGCGCGCCCTGGTTGCCGGCCACGTCCTGGTTGATCGCGAACCCGCCGTCGAGCCGCGAGCCGTCGGCCGCGTAGAGCTGCCCGAAGACCCCGTGCCCGGCGCCGTCTCGCCCGTTCTGGTCGACATAGGCGACCAGCATGCGCCCGTCGCTCAGCCCCACCACCCGCGGATCGAGCTGGCTCCCGACGCGGGCGTCATTGACCACGAAGTCATCGGTCAGCGCCGCGCCGTCCCCGTCGAAGCGCCGGCCGATCACGCCGTAGCCCGATCCGTCGACGCCGTTGGAGTCGGTCCACACCGCCATGAACCCGCCGGCCCCGTCGGCCGCGAGGTCCGGGGCGTATTGGGTGCCGTCGGTGGTCTGGGTCAGGATCTGCTGGTCGACGACCAGCGCCCCGGCCGCGTCCCAGACGCTGTAGCGCAGGTCCGCGCCGTTCTGCCAGGCGACGACCAGCGTGCCGTCGCCCAGCACGACGGACGCCGGGATGATCGAGGATCCGGAGGTCGCGGGGTCGATCCACACCTCCTCCGCCCCCCCGGTCAGGCCGTCCCAGCTGACCTTCTCGCCCGCCGCGTCGAAGCGCTGGCCGTAGTGCCGGTAATAGCCGCCGTCCTGATAATAGCTCTGCCAGATGGCGTAGAAGCCGCCTCCCGCCGTGGCCGGGATCGCGGCGAGGTCGACATTGGCCTGGTCGTAGGGCGTGGTGGCGTTGGCGAGGAAGGCGTCGCCCGCAGGCGTCCCGTCGGCTGCGAACATCCGCACATGCACGCCCGCATCGCCGTCGCCAGGCCCCGCGCCCTGCCAGGCCGCCGCGAAGCCGCCGCCCGCCAGCCCGATCACGTCCGGCGCGTATTGCGACCCGATCGAGGCCTGCGAGAGGTGGATCTCGCCCCCCGCCCGCGCCCCGTCGGCCCCGAAGACCTGCGCGTAGACGCCCCAGTCCGAACCGTCCTGGAGATTCGAGGCCCAGACCGTCACCCAGCCGCCGCCTTCCAGCGCCGCCACCTCGGGAACCTGCTGGTCGCCGGTCTGATAGGCGTTGACCCGGGTCTGCTCCAACCCGGCCAGCCCGGCGTCAGGCGTCCCCGCGATCTCGATCCGCAGGTCCTGGTCGACCGACACCCCCCCGTCGCCATCGCTGAGGCTCAGCGTGTAGCGGCGCAGGTCGGCGGGGTCGGAGGACGAATTCTGGTAGGTGACGGCGTCGAGCAGCGCCTCCAGCCGCGCCCGCGTCGCGCCGGCCAGCAGGGTCAGCTCCAGATCCGCGCCCCCCATCCCGTCGGAGACGATGGTGGCCACGTCGACGCCGTCCACCCGTACCGTCGCTCCGACCACGCTCACCGCGCCGCCGGGAACCACGCTCAGATCGTCCTGCCCGGCCGCGTCGGGGTCGAGATAGTCGTCCGCGTCGGCATCGCGCTGATAGCGCGACACCCGCAGCGCGCCCCCCTCGAAATCGGAGCTGTCGGGATCCGCGACGGAGGCGAGCAGGTCGCCGAAGATCCGCGCGCCGGCCTTGGCCTCGCTCTCCTCCAGGCTCAGCGTCTCGCCCAGACCCGGGAAGGACGGCGCGGCCGAGCCGCCGATCCCCGGCGCCTCGCCGATCACCCGCATCGTGATCCCGTAGCCCAATCCGTCGCCCGACCCGGCGGAGGTGTTGGCGCTCCACACCGCGACCAGCGAGGTGTCGCTCAACGGCAGGATCCGGCCCTGATATTGCAGGCTCGAGGTCTCCTGGTTCACCAGGATCTGGCTGTCGATCCGCGTGCCGTCCGCGTCGAAGAACTGCGCCGTCACCCCGTCGGAGCTGGCGTCGCCGATGGCGTTGAGGGTCGCCGAGCGCCAGGACAGCACGAAGCCGCCGCCCGGCAGCGGCTGCAGGTCGACATCCTGCTGGGCGCCGTTGGCGATGTCGTTGACCCGGATCTCGTCGCCCTCAGGCGCGCCGGACGCATCGAACCGGCGCAGGGAGATGCCGGTCCCGCTTTCGTCGATATCGGCCGAGGTCCAGGCCACCACGAAGCGGCCGTCGGCATAGCCCGCGACCGAGGGATAGTCCTGCGCCCCGTTCAGGTTGGCGTTGATCCGGAATTCGCCCGCGCCCTCCGGCACGCCGTTCGCCGCCACCAGCCGCCCCGCGACCGCGGCGCCAGAGCCGTCGCCATTGGCCGCGTCGTTGTCCGTCCACACCACCACGAAACGCCCGCCATCCAGCGCCGCGATGTCGGGCTGGCTCTGGTTGCCGACGGTCTGGGAGTTGATCACCGTCTCGCCGCCCACCTTGGCGCCGGCGGCGTTGTAGACCTGCGTGACCACGGCGTAGGAGGACCCGTCGCCGCCGGTCGAGGTCGAGGTCGTCCAGCCCACCACCCAGCCGCCGTTCGACAGCGCCGTCACCGTCGGCTGGGTCTGGTCGCCGTTCGTGTGGGTCTCGACCTGCAGGTCGCCGACGATCCGCACGCCGGACGCGTCGTAGCGCGCCATGCGGATGAAATCATAGGCCTGATCCTCCCAGACCACGACGAAGCCGCCGCCGGTCAGCCCGGCCGCTTCGGACTGGAACTGGTCGCCGCCGAACTGCTCGTTGACCCGGAACTCCGCCCCGCGCGGCGCGCCGTCGGGGCCGTAGATGCGGGCGTAGATCCCGTCGCCGGAGCCGTCCTGGCCCGCCGACGTCCAGCTGACCACCCAGCCGCCATCCGAAAGCCGCGCGATGGCCGCGTCCAGCTGATTGCCGTCGCTGAAATTGTTGACCTGGCGCTCATCCTCCGCGCCCAGCGGCCCGTCGACCGACGCAGCCACCGTCACCTTGACCGTCACCGGGGCGGAGGCTGCGCCGTCGCCATCCTCCACCTGGATCTGGAAGAGGGATTCCGGGCGCGGGTCGTCGGAACTGTTGAGGTAGGTCAGCGCCTCGATCAGCGTCTCGATGCGCGCCGCGGTGGCGTCGGCGTTGAATTCGACGATCAGCGACGCCCCGTCGGCGCCGTCGGAGACCAGCACGCCCACCGCCACGCCGCCCACCGACACCACGTCGCCCGCGACCGACACCGCGCCCGTCGCGTCGAGTCCCAGCTGATCCTGACCGACGGCGTCCTCGAACGGGAAATCATCCTCGCTGACCGTCGCCGAGATCCGGGCCACGATCAGCCGCCCCCCGTCGAAATCGGCGGAATCCGCGTCCGACAGCGCCACGGCGCCCTCGGCGTCGAGCCGGATCGGGCCGGACGCGAATTCCGCCTCCGACACGGCCCGCAGCGCGGACACCGCCTCCAGCTCCGGCGCGGCCGAGGGGGCTGCGAAGCTCTCCGGATCGCCGATGAGGATCGAGGCGATGCCCCGCCCGTCGCCGTCGCCCGACGCGCCAGAGGTCGCCGAGCTCCAGACCAGCGCCAAGGTGCCGTCCGCCAGCTCCGCCACCCGCGGCACGTCCTGCTGCCCGGCGACGTTCCGGTTGATCGGGATCTCGCCCGTGGTCGCCACGCCGTCGGCGTCGAAGCGCCGCCCGAAGATGCCGTAGCCCGACCCGTCGCCGGACCCTCCGGAAGTGTTGGCGATCCAGGTGACGAAGAAGCCGCCGTCCTTCGTGGCCGTGAGATCCGGCTGCAGCTGGGTCGACGAGGTTTCGACGTTGATCTGCACGTCGCCGGCGACCGGCGTGCCGTCGCCTTCGAAGACCCGCGCGAAGACGCCGTAGCTGCTGCCGTCGGCGCCGCCCTGGTCGGTCCAGACCACCGCCCAGCGCCCGCCCTCGAGCCCGATCACCCGCGGCTCGTATTGCTGGCCGACGGCGTTGACGTTGATCTGCGTCTCGGTCCCGATGGCGACGCCGGCTGGGTCGTAGCGCTGGGCGAAGAGGTTCCAGGACGTGCCGACCTGATAATAGGACGCCCAGACCACCACGAAGCCGCCCCCGGCCAGGCCGTTCGCCCCGGCATCGGGCTGGATCTCGGCCATGGAGGACAGGCGTTTTTCCTGCCAGGAGGGACCGTCATGGGTGTTGACCGCGAAGCTCGCGCCCTGGGCCGCGCCCTCGTCGGAGAAGATCCGGGCGCGGATGTCCTCCGCGGTCACATGGGTCCAGCTCACCACGAAGCCGCCGGAGGACAGGGCCAGGATCCCGGGATCGTATTCGTTGGCGGAAGCGATGTCGCCGACCGCGAATTCGCCCCCCGCCGGCTGACCGTCGGCGTCGAAGACCTGGGCGGAGACCTGGTGGCGGCCATCGATCTGGCTGCGCCACGTCACCACGAAGCCGCCGCCGGCCAGCCCGGTCGTCTCCGGCTGGTCCTGATCGCCGGTGCGGACCTGGTTCACGATGAACTCGGCGCCGAGGCGTTCGCCCTGGGCGGTGAAGCGCTGGCCGGCGATTCCGCTGCCGCCGCCGTCCTGTCCGGCGGTCTGCCAGACGACGACATAGCCGCCATCGCTCAATTCCGACAGGGAGGGATCGTACTGATCTCCGGAAGCGAAGACGTTTACCAGCGACTCTGGAATAACCGGAGCGTTCATACTTCATCCCCCCTGGCGAAGCAGGTCGCCGGCCGCGAAGACCGGACGAGCTTCTTCGTGAATTCAAATGATGAGGTCCACACCACCTCACCTGGCGACAATCTATTTGCCGCTCTCCCCCAAGTCGGTGAATTTTCTAACATCACGGAATCCGGCGCTCAACGTTAGGTTAAGTGCGATGTCCGAACTGTTTCGTCCGAAAGATCGCCCCCGCTGCACCGCAAGACATGCGTGCCGATGAATTTATCATGATCGGGCAATCGCTTGCGCCGCGCTGCGTCAACTTCCGCCGCATTGCGACAAATCGGGCGGCGTGCGAAAAAAATTTCATCAGATCGAATCGAGGGAAACGCCGATGTCCGAAAACGCCGTTCCTCGCCCCATCGAAGAGATTCGACACGCCTTCCGCGACCAGGCCCAGGCCTGCGCGCGGCTCGGCTCCCCCTTCACCGCGGCGCTGCTGGCCGGACTGGCCGAAGCACTGACCGACGTCCCCGCCCCGCACGAAGACCCGGTGCGCGCCCGCCTGCGCGCCTGGCCGGGCGACCCGCGCGACGACGCGCTGGCGCTGCGGGTCGCCGGCGCGCTGCATGCGCTGGTGCGCTCGGGC